>JAYZXK010000114.1:0-2731 GCA_036141415.1 Pseudomonadota bacterium | reverse complement strand
CGTTCTTGAAGAAGTTTTTGCGTCGTTATGTTACGTCTGATCACGATATCGAAGATATTATTCAAGAGGTTTATATTAAGGCGCATCACGCTGAGTCCGAAAAAGAAATAGAGCATCCTAAAGCTTATTTATTTAGTATTGCGAAAAACCTTGCCTTAGATGAGCTCAAGAAGAGTTCTCGCGTAATGACTAAATACATAGAGGAATGTATTGCATCGATTCCGGTTGAGGAAACGGATTCTATGGAAAGTGAAGCAGAGGCAAATGAATCGTTATCGCGGTATTGCGAGGCCATCGATTTGTTACCCGATAAATGTAAGCAGATTTATATCATGCGTAAAGTTCATGGTTTGAAACACAAGGACATCGCCGACAAGCTGGGCATTTCTATCAGTAGTGTAGAAAAGCATTTAAAGCTTGGTGGTGCATTTTGTCATCAGTATATAGCGTCCCAGTCAAACCATTCGTCTAGTGACACTAGTCAACAGGGTTATTCCAAAGTAAGGAATTTGAGATGAACGAATTCGCAGAGTTTACAGCAAAGATGACCAAGCTGGAGTCAGAAGCTTGGGATTGGATTATTCGGCTCGATTCAGAAGAGCCGCTGAGTGAACGTGAAAAATCAAACCTGAGTGAATGGTTATCCAGGAGTCCTGCTCATCCTGAACAGTTGAAACAGTACAATGAATTTTGGTCTAACCAAATCTTAGTGGAACTGTTACAGCCAGCTAAACCTAAAGCTGCTGCAGCGAGAGCAAAGTCAGCGCCACGCAGGCTTTCATTCGGACCAGCGGTGGCCTTTTCAGTCGCAGCAGTGTTAACCGTGACGGCCTGGCTTAACTGGTCAACGTTAACGGGCTGGCAGAGCGAACAGGGTGTTGAACTCGCACTGGAAACTAACCGCTATTCATCACAAGTTGGAGAGCAACAGCAACTGGTGTTATCGGATGGCACCCAGGTGACATTGAATTCGAATAGCGAAATTCAAACTCGCTACACCGAAAACAGTCGGGATGTGTTGATTGTCAGGGGGGAAGCACACTTCGACGTTCACAAAAATAAGCAAAGACCGTTTAATGTTTACGCTGCAAACGGGCGTGTACAAGCAGTGGGTACGGCGTTTTCAATCGATATCATTGATAACAGAATGGAAGTGCTGGTCACCGAAGGCCGGATTGCTTTATCTGTTTCAGAAAACAATCAGGCCGACAACAATGCTGACTATACGTTATCCGAAACGTTTAGCGAGTCACTACAGAATATTGCTTACATGAACGCTGGGCAACAGGTTAAATTTGATGCCTCGCTGAATGCGACAAACGCTAAGGCTGAGCTCGCTAACGGCATGAGAACCTTGACTCCGGCTGAGGTAGATGCAGAGCAAGCATGGAAATCAGGTGAAATACTGTTCAGGGGAGAAACCCTTAAAGACGTGGTCGCTAAAGTTAAACGGTACACCACTTTGAGTATCGAAATCGCCGATACAGAACTGGAAAGTCTCAGGGTCGGTGGTCGTTTTAAAGTCAACAAACTCGACCAACTATTAAACAGTTTGCAAGCCAACTTTGATATCGCGGTGGATACTTCGGTTGACGGTAAGGTCATCATTAAGAAGGTATAAGGGGATTCTCCTGTATTTTCTCAGGGGCTGGTATTACACCGGCCCTTTTTGTTTTCCCACGCGGATTATATCTGACTGACCTTACCATTTAATTGTATGATTTTTTATTTTATCAGGGTTTAGTTAATGTTATTTTGGACTGATATTGCTACACTTCAAACATTAAATAATTGTTAAAATAACTTTAAATGCTCAAAATGAAGAGGTTGACTCATTTTTGCGCTGTAGTGTCTCTTTCCATTATTCCACCTGCATTTACGGCAGTCCAAGCAGAGCAAAATGAAGTAGAAATCGTTTACCGGTTTAATATTCCCAGAAGTGATGCCGCGACGGCGCTTAACCTGCTCGCACAGCAAACAGATAGTGTTATTGCATTTTCTTACGAGCAGGCACAACAGTTCGAGTCGAATGCATTGTATGGTTATTTCACGCTGGCGAAAGCGTTACATTATTTGCTCCAGGGCTCGGGTTTAGAGGCAACGTCAGCGAAGAATGGCGGGGTACGCATCGCGATTAAGCAAGCCGAGCCTGAAGTTGCTGCGGAGGAACCGCCGGTTGTCACTGCAGAGCCTGTCACCGAGGCCCCTATCCCCTACGAAACCATCGAGGTAGCAGGCATCAGAAAAAGCCTGCACCGGGCATTGGATGTCAAAAAGCAGTCCGACTATATCCTGGATGCTATTGTGGCTGAAGACATCGGTAAATTGCCCGATGTGACCACCGCTGAGAGTATTGCCAGAGTGCCAGGCGTGCAGGTCGCCCGCTTCAACGATGAAGCGACCGCGGTAACCATTCGTGGCCTCCCCTACTTCGCAACTACTTACAACAGCCGGGAAATATTTACCGCCGAATTACGGCGAATGCAATTACAGGATATGCCGGCACATATGTTGGCCAGGATCGAAGTATTCAAACCCGGCACAGTCGATGTAATCGAACCAGGCGTTGCCGGTATCGTTAATGCCGTAACCCGTCGCCCATTTGATCACGAAGATCGACTCATCGGTGGTGGCGCCTTAATCTCGTATAACGATCAGAGCCAGATTACGTCCCCCAACGCCAATTTTCTATTTTCCGATCGCTGGCAAACGGCGCTCGGTGAAATGGGTT
>JAYZXK010000113.1:0-3191 GCA_036141415.1 Pseudomonadota bacterium | reverse complement strand
CAACTGGTTATTGCTTGAGTCCACCGATGCCACTGTGTTGCAGGACGTGTGTCTGGGCCTGACCCCGGAGATGGTGGCAGCGGTGAGCAAAATTATGCGCAATCAGGATCTGATCCTGGTGGCCAGAAAATGTGAGGTGATCACCGCGTTTCGCAACACCATTGGCGTGCCCGGCCACTTTTCTACCCGCTTACAACCCAATCACCCCACTGATGACTTAAACGGTATCGCGGCATCAATCTTTGACGGCTTGATGTACGGCAGTGGTGATGCGGTGATTGGCATTAATCCGGCAACCGATAATGTGGCACAGACCATAAAACTGCTAAACATGCTCGATGAACTGATCAATCAGTACGACATCCCCACCCAGTCCTGCGTGCTAACCCATGTAACCAACACTATTGAGGCCATCGAACGCGGCGCTCCGGTCGATTTAGTGTTTCAATCTATCGGCGGCACCCAAGTGACTAACAGTAGTTTTGGCGTCTCTCTGGCTATTCTGCAGGAAGCCCGCGAGGCTGCGTTATCGCTTAAGCGAGGGACGGTGGGCGACAATGTCATGTATTTTGAAACCGGCCAGGGCAGCGCGTTATCGGCCAATGGCCATCACGGGGTCGACCAGCAAACCTGCGAGGCACGGGCTTACGGCCTGGCCAGAGTTCTCGATCCGCTGCTTATCAATACCGTGGTGGGCTTTATCGGGCCGGAATACCTGTTTGATGGCAAACAGATTATCCGGGCGGGTTTAGAAGACCACTTTTGTGGCAAGCTGTTAGGTTTACCCATGGGCTGTGATATCTGCTACACCAACCATGCCCAGGCCGACCAGAATGATATGGATAACCTGCTCACCTTACTCGCCAGCGCCCATTGCCAGTTTATTATGGGTATCCCGGGCTCCGACGATATCATGCTGAACTACCAGACCACCTCGTTTCATGATGCGCTGTACATTCGCCAGCTGTTCGGCGCTCGCCCGGCGCCGGAATTTGATGCCTGGCTGAAACAACAGAAAATCTTCACCAACAGCGGTAATCAGCTATTAGCCGATAAACTACCGGGCCGGTTTGCCTCGGCGCTGCCACATAACGGAGGTAAGCCATGAGTAACCAGGAGCAACACCAGCACACTGATACCTGGCAACAGTTACGCGAGCTAACCGCAGCACGGATCGGGCTTGGCCGGGCCGGTACCAGCCTGCCCACCAGTGAGTTACTCAAATTTCAGCTCGCGCATGCCCAGGCCATTGATGCGGTACACAGCCCGTTAAACGGCGAACTGTTATGTGAGCAACTGGCAGCGCTGAGCTATCATCAACACCCCTTAACACTCCACAGCGTTAACAGCGAGGCGGAGGACCGCCTGGTATATTTACAGCGTCCTGATCTGGGACGAAAACTCAGTGAAGCAAGTACTTACTCTCTGCAAGAACGCCGTGAGAAAGAATCATTCGATCTGGCTGTTGTGATTGCCGATGGGCTCTCCGCCACTGCGGTAATGCAGCAAAGCGTCCCGTTTTTAACGGCTTTACTGGCTCAGCTGGAAACCAGCCAGCCAACGTGGACCCTGGCACCAGTATCGGTGGCTGAACAGGGCCGGGTCGCCATTGGTGACGACATTGCCCTGGCGCTCAATGCCCAAATGGTGGTGGTGCTGATAGGTGAGCGGCCGGGCTTAAGTTCGCCGGACAGCCTGGGAATTTACCTTACCTGGCAGCCTAAGCGAGGCTGTGATGATGCCAAACGCAATTGCATTTCAAACGTGCGGCCTGAAGGGCTTACTCCGGCAAAAGCCGCCACCCGTTGCCTGCATTTAATGGAAAACGCCCGCGCCAGACAATTAACGGGCATAGGCTTAAAAGACCGTTCTGAAGATAACCTGTTAAGTGGTGAACAAAATGAGCGGGTTTTCTTATTAACTTCCAAACAACGCTGAAAAACTGGTAGCATCAGTACAGATCGCCTCTACAAGGAATTTCAGGATGGTAGTAAAAGTCCGTATATTGATTGCTTTTTTGTGTTTTTGTTGTTCTGGTGCCATGGCTGCAGCACCAAGTATTGGACCCGACGTAGAAACACTGTTATCGCTCAGAGCAGATGCGGCTCAGTTTGCAGACAAAGGAGCAGTGCTGCTTAGCCGGTTGAACGAAGTCGAGGTGAATGAGCAACGCCTGGAAAATGCCCGATACTATCGCGCCATATACCTTACTAACGAAGAAGCGGTTTCCGATTACTCAAAACTGGTAACAACGTATAACGCCTATTACCACACCAGTAAAATTGATTTTGCTCGCGTGATCACGGCGAGTGGTGAAGTATACGAAATGCAACCGGATGCCATTTCCGAAGTAGCCGCCAACAGTGATGATTACCTGGACGATATGAAGCGTATTGAGTTTGCTGTACCACAGCTCAAAGTCGGTAACATTATCGAATACCAGTTCAGTGAAGAACAAATTAAGCCGATTATCGATAATCAATGGTCAGCGCTTCTGGGCTTTCGTTATATCAAGTTTTTGCCGCAAAAAAACTGGGTAAGAACTGATCCTATGCTAACTTCAAGAGTGCAGCTCACAGTGCCTGCTGATATGCCGCTCACCTTTAAAAACCGCAATACTGATTTGCAGCCGCAAGTCACTAAAACTGCAGACACCATCGAATATGTTTGGCAACTGAATAACCTGGACTCCATTACCACGGAGTCAGGCATGCCCCCCATCGATAGCATGCAACCAACAATTTACGTCTCCACGATGGACAATTGGCAAGCCATAGATAACTGGTACTCAACCTTGCTTGAGCCGGCGCTGAGCGGTGTCGATGAGCCTGACAGCAAGGTTAAAGCGCTCGCCAACAAACTCTTTAGTGGTTTAACCACCGAAGCTGAAAAAGTGCGCGCGGTGTTCGAATACATGCAGAAAAACGTACGCTATATCGGCGCGCATGTTAATCGTGGCGGTTACCAGCCTCATACCGCTGCAGAAGTGCTGCAAAATGCCTATGGCGACTGTAAGGATCAGACTACTCTGATTGTTGCTCTGCTGCGTTTAGGGGGCGTTGAGGCTTACCCAACGTTAGTCAGCACTTATACCGGCAGTGAAGTGTATAGCGAAGTGGCGACACTTAATTTTAATCATATGATCACTTATGTAGTCACGCAGAACGGTGGCTACTGGCTCGACACCAGCG
>JAYZXK010000112.1:0-7742 GCA_036141415.1 Pseudomonadota bacterium | reverse complement strand
GTTGCTGCGTCTAAAATGAAAAAGGCGCAGGAACGTATGTCTCATGGACGTCCATACGCACAAAGCATGCTTAAAGTGATTGGTCACATTGCTAACGGTAACCTTGAATATCGTCATCCTTATCTGGAAGAGCGTGAAGTCAAGCGCGTTGGTTATATCGTTATTTCTACGGATCGTGGCTTGTGTGGTGGCTTGAACACCAACGAGTTCAAAATGGTATCGCAACAGGTAAAAGAGTGGCGTGCTAAGGACGTAGAAGTCGATTTTGCTGCGCTGGGTTCAAAAGCCTGTGCATTCTTCAACCGGTTTGGCGGCAACGTACTTGCTGCAGAGTCTGGTTTAGGGGATGCGCCTACGGTAAGCGATATTGTGGGTGTTGTTCGCGTAATGCTTAAAGCATTCGACGAAGGTAAGCTGGATAAAGTATTCCTGGTTTACAATGACTTCGTGAACACAATGACACAGCAGCCTGTGAGCAATCAGTTACTGCCTTTGCCAAAGTCAGAAGATGAATCGTTAAAACATCGCTGGGATTACATTTACGAGCCGGATCCAAAACCTATTTTGGAAGCATTAATGGTTCGTTACATTGAATCTCAGGTATATCAGGGCGTAGTTGAAAATGCCGCGTCAGAGCAAGCTGCTCGTATGGTTGCAATGAAAGCCGCAACCGATAACGCAGGCAACCTGATCGATGATCTTCAATTGGTATACAACAAAGCGCGTCAGGCCGCAATCACACAAGAAATCAGTGAGATTGTTGGCGGTGCCGCAGCGGTGTAGGCAAAGGTTTATAAAAGTTAATGAGGACAAATTATGAGTCAAGGTAAGGTCGTCCAAGTCATTGGCGCCGTTGTGGACATTGAGTTTCCACAGGATGCGGTTCCAAAGGTATATGACGCGCTTAAAGTTACCGAAGGTGACTTGTCTGGGTTAACCCTGGAAGTGCAACAACAATTAGGTGGCGGTGTCGTTCGTGGTATCGCTCTGGGTTCTACTGACGGTCTGCGTCGTGGTCTGGTAGTTGAAAACTCTGGTGCGCCAATTAACGTACCAGTAGGTGTTAAAACGCTGGGTCGTATCATGGACGTACTGGGTAATCCAATCGACGAAGCAGGCCCAATTGGTGAAGAAGAGCGTATGTCTATTCACCGTGCAGCGCCTAGCTACGAAGAACAATCAAGCGCGGTTGAACTGCTTGAAACTGGTATCAAGGTAATCGACCTGGTTTGCCCATTCGCTAAGGGTGGTAAAGTTGGTCTGTTCGGTGGTGCGGGTGTAGGTAAAACCGTAAACATGATGGAACTTATCCGTAACATCGCTATCGAGCACAGCGGCTACTCAGTATTCGCCGGTGTTGGTGAGCGTACTCGTGAGGGTAACGACTTCTATCACGAAATGAACGATTCAAACGTTCTGGACAAAGTATCACTGGTATACGGTCAGATGAATGAACCACCAGGTAACCGTTTACGTGTTGCGCTGACGGGTCTGACGATGGCGGAGAAGTTCCGTGACGAAGGTCGCGACGTACTGTTCTTCGTAGATAACATCTACCGTTATACACTGGCCGGTACCGAGGTATCAGCACTGTTAGGCCGTATGCCTTCAGCGGTAGGTTATCAGCCTACACTGGCTGAAGAGATGGGTGTTCTGCAGGAGCGTATCGCGTCTACCAAGACTGGTTCAATCACGTCTATCCAGGCGGTATACGTACCAGCCGATGACTTGACTGACCCGTCACCAGCCACTACCTTTGCTCACTTGGATGCAACGGTAGTACTGTCTCGTGATATCGCGTCTTTAGGTATCTACCCTGCGGTAGATCCTCTGGATTCAACTTCACGTCAGCTGGATCCACTGGTAATCGGTCAGGAACACTACGAGACTGCTCGTGGCGTTCAAACGGTATTACAGCGCTATAAAGAGCTGAAAGATATCATTGCGATTCTGGGTATGGACGAACTGTCTGACGAAGATAAACTGGTTGTAACACGCGCTCGTAAAATTCAGCGTTTCCTGTCTCAGCCGTTCTTCGTTGCAGAAGTATTCACTGGTTCTCCAGGTAAATACGTTTCTCTGAAAGACACCATCAGTGGCTTTAAAGGTATCCTGGAAGGTGAGTATGATCACCTGCCAGAGCAAGCCTTCTACATGGTTGGTTCTATCGACGAAGCGCTGGAAAAAGCCAAAAAATAAGTCTGTTTGAAACCGACCGGCGCTGTTAAGCAGCCGGTCTTATTCAGGCAAGGCTTTACGTACCTATCAGGAGGTTATTATGGCAATGACAGTTCATCTGGATGTAGTAAGCGCAGAAAAGTCTATCTTTTCTGGTCTCGTTGAAACAATGCAGGTGACAGGAAGCGAAGGTGAACTGGGTATCTACCCTGGCCACGCGCCTCTGATCACTGCAATTAAGCCTGGCATGGTGCGTTTGGTTAAACAGCACGGTGAAGAAGAAGTTATTTATGTTGCTGGTGGTGTACTTGAAGTACAACCTGGCAGTGTAACTGTTCTGGCCGATACGGCAGTAAGAGCAGAAGACTTGGATGAACAAGCTGCTGAAGAAGCTAAACGACGTGCAGAAGAGCACATCGCCAATCCAGGTGCTGATTTTGATTACGCCGAAGCTGCATTAGAGCTAGCCGAAGCAATTGCCCAGTTACGATTAATTAATAAACTGCGCAAGTAAATCGTTATAAGCATTATTTGAAAACCCGGGCACTGCCCGGGTTTTTTTATGCCAGTAATAAAAAGCCGGATGTGATTTGAAAATAAAACTGTATGGATGTACAGTTATTTGTGTGTGGTTGAAGATTATTCAAAGGCTGTCATTTTGGCGGAATTGTTTTAGAGCCGGGTGTTGAATAATGGAACGAGTAATAGACTCAATTAATAAGGAGATAAATAAATGAGTAACCCAGTGTTATTAACCGCCCATTGCCTGTGCGGTGATTCCAGTTTAACCGTAGTACCTAAATCCCTGGAAATTGGCGCTTGTCATTGCAATACCTGCCGAAAGTGGTCAGGCGGACCCTTTTTAGCTATCGAATCTGAGCAAGTTACCGTGACTGGCGACAAAATTAGTCGCTATGCGTCTTCAGAGTGGGCTGAGCGGGTTTTCTGTCAGCAATGCGGTACACATCTCTTTTACAAATTAAAAGACGGTCATGCCCACTATGTGCCCGTTGGGTTGTTTGCCCAGCAGCAGGAGATGGTGTTGTCTCAACAGATTTTTATCGACAGTAAACCGCATTATTATCATTTTGCTGAGCAAACCACCAACCTTACTGGCGAAGAGGTCTTTGCAGCGATTGCCGGAGAGAAGTCATGACAAAAGACATGCTGATTAATTACGTGGAACTGCCCTGCCGGGATCTGGCCGCCACTAAGGCATTTTTTGCAGTGGTATTTAACTGGACCTTCACTGATTACGGCCCGGCTTATGTTGAGTTTCATGATAAAGGCATCGTAGGCGGGTTTTATCAATCGGACCTTGCCTCCGTCACTGCTAATGGCGGGACATTACTGGTATTTTATAGTCCGGACTTAGCCACAACTCAACAGCGTATAGAGGCGAATGGGGGGAATATTATAAAACCGGTATTCGACTTCCCGGGTGGTAGACGCTTTCATTTTACCGAGCCCAGCGGCAATGAGTTTGCGGTATGGAGCGATAAATAAAAGCTTAGCTACCATCACAGTGCTGCATGAGGTAATGTATTGCGTCGCATTGACTTTGCAACGTAATACATTATTTAGTTTAGAAAGCAGATGAAAAATAACAAAAACGCAGTGCTGCATGTCTGGATGTTGCCGCTTCTGTTTGTCTTAGCCTGTTTTACCGTTTGTTACCTGGCGGGGTCGTTGGATTACCGAAGCATAACAGACGAACGCTCTCAACGGGATTTCAACGCGGCGTTGGGCATGCCATTGATTATTGGTTATTTATGGCTGGCATTGCGGATCTTGCATCGTCGGTCAGGCAAACGGATAGCCGATTTTCTGGTCCAGACCAACCAATTATCTCAATACAGTCAGCATATGAAGATACTGGAAGAAAAGCTGGTTCGTCATGTTATTCTGGCAGCAACGCTGGCTATTGCTATTACCCTGGTGTATCTGATCAGCGAAAATCTTCTGGCCTTTAACCAGCCATTCTCGGTACTGCTACTTAATGTAATCGCCGTGCCTTTCTGGTTTTTCCTGTTTTTGTTCCTGATGCAATCGGCCTCATTCACGCGTTACCTTTATAAACGCTTGGTGCTGCCGAATATCCACCAGCACTTTAGCTACTGCAAGCCCATTTGTGACCTGGGTGTCAGCAATGTAATATTTTCACTATTTTTGTTGCTGTTAATGCCGGTGTTCTGGATCGGCAAATCGGTGCCACTCATAGATGGGGTAATTCTGTCAGCGGCGATAGCGTTTATGATCGTTCTGCTGTTTCTGCCAGTATTCAAATCAGTTTATCTAATGCGTAAGCTTCGCAACCAGAGTATTCAACAAATCGAGGCACAGCTTGCTAGTTTAATTATGAAGGGTAAAAATAACCCCGCAGCGAATTCGGGGGAGTTGCTCCACAAACTTAATCAGCAGCTTGAAGACTTAAGGCAGCATCGTTGCTGGCCAATGGATGGCCTTGTAAATACGAAAGTTTTTATTATGTCGACCGGTCTACCTTGTTGCTTTTTAGTGCTCATATGGTGGCTAATTTAGGGAAGTTGTTAAAATGAAAGTGTATGGTGACAGCCGTTCGGGCAACTGTTACAAAATTCAGTTGCTATTAGGGTTATTGGGCAAAAAGTGCGAATGGAAAGAAGTCGATATCTTAACCGGTGAAACGCAGACCGACGCATTTAAAAAGCTTAATCCGGTCGGTAAAATTCCTTTGCTTGAACTCAGTGATGGTCGATGCCTGAGCGAGTCGAATGCTATTCTGAATTATCTGGCAGCGGGTAGCGCGTTTATTCCCTCCACCGAATTTGAACTGGCTAAAATGCTACAGTGGCAGTTCTTTGAACAATACAGTCATGAGCCTGCCATTGCAGTAGCGCGCTTTATAAACATATACCTTGGTCTGCCTGCTGAGCGCCAGCAAGAATATAAGCTCAAGCAACAGGCCGGTCATAAAGCCTTAGCGGTAATGGAGCAGCAGCTGATGCAAACGGTCTTCCTGATTGGCGACCAGATGAGCCTGGCTGATATATCGCTGTACGCTTATACCCATGTGTCTCATGAGGCCGGCATTATACTTGACGAGTATCCGGCTATCCGCCGTTGGTTGTCGATGGTGGAGGATCACCGCGGCTATATGCCAATGCACAAGAAGACCTGAGTTAATGTGATGGTGGGACGAAGCCTTGCCATTGGGTGGTAAAGCTATTGAGTAATGTTAGCAGTGGTGTGGTATCCAGTTGTTCAGTATGCTCAAGGGTAACGGCCACCGCCTCCAGCGTTGAAAAACTGTAATCAAGGTGGGAACGACGAATCGTATACTGACCAGTTCGGCTTAGTGGCAGCTTATAAAATGGGTATTTATTCAACCACAGGTTGTTTTGCCAGATACCGAAGGCTTGTTTCCAACTGGCATCAATAAATATTACTCGTCCAATAGTATAAGTATGGTTGTTTGTTACACGTGGCAATTCTACACTGTGTTCTGAGGGGTAAATAACGGCGGTGTTTGCCGGAGTGATAGTAAGGTAATGCTGCAGCTCAATAAAGTCAGTTGAGGTTTTGCCCACCCAGGTTGTTATATTTGCCAGCGACAGACTAAGCAGCCGTACGGTATTTTTAGCATGCACCGACTCTTTGGGATGTTGCAGGATAATGACTTCAGTGTGATTAGCAACCGATTGAACCGCATGACAGAGGCAGGTTTGAACTGGGTAACTACAATTAGGGCATCGTTTGCGCATGGCTATAAAAGAGTCGACTGGTAGAGATAGGGATAAGCTTACCCCAGCGGAGCGAATTTGGCACACGGTAGGTCTTATTCCTGAGGGGTATGTGGCGTCGTACGGTAAAATAGCCGATTTGGCAGGACTGCCAGGGCGTGCTCGCTATGTGGGGTATTGTTTGCGCAATGTACCCGCCTCTCTTACACTACCCTGGCACCGGGTGTTGCGCAGTAACGGTCAGATCGCTTTTCGGGCCGGTACGCCACAAGCCTTTACTCAATCCGAGTTATTGGCAGATGAACAGGTACTGGTACAGAATAATCGGGTTAATCTCACGCTGTATGGCTGGGAGCCGGGGCTGGATGTATTGCTGCATCAGTTAGCATTTTAATGTCTTCTCTCTGAGCAAGGATTTTATGGCATCGTTAACAATTGGAATTGAACAGCTGGAAATTGGCATGTATGTGCTGCAAATCGCTGAACAAAAAGCCGGTACGGTGCAAATTAAGACCCGTGGCCGGGTGACCAGCCAGGCAATTATTGACCAGTTAAAGCGTAAAGGCATCAAGCGGCTAATTATTGATACCGATCTGTCTACCCAGGCCACAAAACCAGAAGCCAGCCAACAAAGACAACCTGAACTGGATACACGCGTACCGCTGGAAGCGGAACTGGTGAAAGCGGAAAGTTTGTATCAACAGGGGATTGTCCTCCAAAAAAGCCTGTATGATGCCGTTCAGGAAGGCACACCCTTTGACGATTTTGTACCGGCTGATTTTGCCCGGGCGCTGGTGGGGTCACTGGATCGAAATCCGGATGCGCTGTTATTACTTTCCCGGATCCGTGAGAAAGATACCTACTTACTCGAGCACTCCCTGAACGTTGGTATTTTATCTGCTCATTTTGCCCGTTCCCTGGGAATGTCTCAGCCTGAAATCGAAGCGGCTGCCTACAGCGGGCTGCTGCACGATCTGGGCAAAATCAAAATCCCTGATGAAATTCTGCATAAGCCCGGACGGCTAACGGTAGCCGAAATGGAAGTGATGAAGAAACACGTGGATTATGGCGTGGAGTTCTTGTCTACAATGAAATTAGATGAGGGTCTTATCAGAGTGGTTAGCGAGCATCACGAGCGCCTGGATGGTTTGGGCTATCCTAAAAGTCTGAGTGGTGAGGAAATTTCTTACAACGGACGAATCCTGGCGATTACCGACATGTATGACGCGCTAACTGCCGACCGCTGTTATAAAGCGGGTATGCCGAGCCAGAAAGCCCTGCAGATCCTGATGAAAGATAGCGAAACCAAGTTGGATGCCACCTTATTGCAGCAATTTATTAAATGCATGGGCATTTATCCACTGGGTTCGCTGGTTGAGTTATCCAATCAACGGGTCGCTATAGTGATGCATCAAAACGATCAACAACCCTTACGGCCCTTGGTTAAAACTTTCTATTCCATTAGTGGCGGGCATTACATAACGCCCAAAGATGTTGATCTCAGTAAAGATTTGAAAATCAACATCGTCAGGGCTGTCACCCCTGCTGAATACAATATAGATATCAATCGCTTTTTTAAAGAATCAATCATGGTGTAGCGGCCGGTGTTGCAAATAAGAAACAGCTAAACGTGTAAACATTGCAATCACTGACCACAGTACACACTGATAATTTGCTTATTTCACTCGTCTTTAAGCACCTGTTAAAACCCTCAACTTACCGCCAACTATAGCTATCAGGCGGGTTCATGTGACGTTCATGAATCTGAAGCTATTGTTGGAACAGGATTTGCTCCAACCACATTGTATACGTAAGTTATCTGAGGAAATTATGAAAAAGCTA
>JAYZXK010000111.1:0-9799 GCA_036141415.1 Pseudomonadota bacterium | reverse complement strand
AGCAAAAACAAAACCCCGATTTTATCGTTAAAGCCTGTGCCACTATTCAGCAACAATGTGACGCCGTACATCAGGGGATGAAGGATTTAACCAACCAACTCTACCCGGTCTTTTTAAACAAACTGGGGTTAACTACCTCTATCGCACAGATGATCCAGACCTGGCAGGACATTCATCAGATTGAGGTAAGCTGGTTGCCCGATGCAGCCCCCCTTGCCAGTAACCTCAACCGCGACACCCAGATTTATCGCATCACGCAGGAAATATTTAACAACATTGCCAAGCATTCCCAAGCCACCGAAGTAACCATTGGCTTAACCACTACCCACGACCAGCTGACTCTGTTTGTGCGCGACAATGGCCGGGGCTTTAATCCGCAACTCTCAAAAACCGCCGGGCTGGGGCTAGAATCCATGCATGAGCGGGCCTCTTTGTTGGGCGGTAAACTTAAACTTGACACCCATGCTAAAGGGACGACGGTTGTACTCGTCGCACCTTTGCAACTACAGGATGATCGCCACTATGAATATTCTGCTCGTTGACGACCACGCAGTAGTCCGCCAGGGCTACAGTGCGCTGCTTACCATGATGTTGCCTGATGCCATTGTCAGCGAAGCCGAGAATGCCCAGCAAACGCTGAAAGCGCTGGCCGCTACAGATATTGATCTGGTTATTCTCGACATCAACCTGGAAAACGCCAGTGGCCTGAATCTGGCTGGCCGGCTGCTAAAACGCTGGCCACGGCTTAAGATCATTTTCTTCAGTATGTTTGACGAGCCCTCGGTAGTGAACCGTGCCATTCAGACCGGCGCCAAGGGGTATCTGAGCAAGCGCAGCAAGCCTGAAGTGATGGTTGAGGCAATTAAAGCCGTACTCAATGGTAAACGTTATATCGAACACAACATTGCTATCCGACTGGCCACCCACCAACTCAACGATGCCAGTGATAGTTGCAAACAGCTCACGCAACGCGAGTTTGACGTGTTTCTTGGTATCGCTAAGGGCCTTGACCGGGCTCAGTTAGCCAACGAGCTGAATGTCTCCAGTAAAACCGTTTCGAATACGCTCACCCAGTTAAAAGCCAAGTTACAAATCAGCACCCACGCCGAACTGGTGCACCTGGCGATTGAACAGGGCTACCTTAAAGTTGCCGTGTAGCCTGCATTACAGGATGGTAAAACAGGACTCAAGTAGTTCAATGGCCTGGCGGGTTTTAACCGGCATCGTTTGATAATCTGCGACTACGGCGAATACCTGATAATCCGGTAACTGCCAGTCGGGAAACAATTCTACCAGCTTGCCATCGGCCAAATAATGCTGCACTTCTTTTTGTGGTAAGACTGCATAGCCCAGACCATCCACAGTGAACTGAATCAGCGCCTGCATAGAATTGACGCTGAGTTTTGGATGCGCCAGCAGATAACGTTCATCATCCGGACCGCTCAGCTCATGAGTCGGCAGGTGGTCGTACACGATAAACGGATGCTCTTTTAATTGCTCCGGGTGCGACAAAGATTGACCGGTTAGCCCATGGGAGGGAGCCGCGCATAGTACCTGAGACCAGGTGGCAAGCTGATAGGATTTAAATCCTTCTTTCTCTACCGGCGCAAATCCCAATGCCAAATCGGCGCCGCTGGCAACGATATCTTCAAACCCTTCGCCCAGCGTCACCGCTACCGAAATACGCTCTGAACTCGCCAGTAATTGCCGTAATGGTTTACTTAGCAGCCCGCCGCCAAAACCTTCCGGAGCAAGGAGCCTTAGCTCGCCTGATGGAGAATGAATCAATGCATCCATTTCCTGCTGCCCTTGTTGCGCAATGGCAACTAACTCCTGACTGGTCCGGTAATAAATCCGGCCCGCTTCAGTGAGGCTCAGATGACGGGAATTACGATTGACCAACTGCTGGCCAATATCTTCTTCCAGCTTACGCAACTGTTGACTGATGGCCGACACGGTCATGTGTAACTGTCTGGCTGCCACACTCATGTTGCCGCAGTCCGCCACAGCTAAAAAGACTTTCAGCGCACGCGTAAACTTACTGTTCATAAAAATTCATTTTTGCTAAAGACTCCGTTTAATATTAGTCGATTGCGCTTAGTTCAGCTCGATTTTATCCTAAACAACAATCATTCTCACTCAGATTTTCACTGTTATATGCGACTTACAAAATCATCCCTGGCACTTTGCTGTGCTGTCGCCTCCTTTCACGCGCTGGCAACGCCTCCCGACAACGAAGAACTGGAAAAAATTGTGGTCACCGCTTCCGGCTCAGCGCAAATGCTTAAAGAAGCCCCGGCCTCAATCAGTGTGCTCGACAAAGAGGAGCTAAGTGAAAGGTTCTATCGTGATCTTACCGATGCCATGACCGATATCCCAGGAGTCATAGTAACCGGGGGTGGCGATAAAGAAGATATCAGCCTGCGTGGCATGGGCAGCCAGTATACCCTTATATTGGTCGACGGTCAGCGCCAGAGCTCCAGAGAAACCCGCCCTAACAGCGATGGCCCCGGCGTAGAAGGCGCATGGATCCCGCCACTGGCTGCTATCCAGCGTATCGAAGTAATCCGTGGGCCAATGTCATCACTGTACGGCTCCGATGCCATTGGTGGTGTTATCAATATCATCACCAGCAAGACTCCCGAATCGTGGCGTGGTGAGTTACGTTTTGATGCCACACTGCAGGAAAGTAATCAGTCTGGTAATCAGTTTCAAAGCAATTTTTTTACTGCTGGTTCACTGATCCCCGGCAAACTTGGCCTGCAGCTTTTTGGTCAGGTATCTACCCGTCAGGAAGACGATATTGTTGATGGCTTTCGTGACCGCGATAATAAAAACATCAGTGCCAAACTCGCTTTTACGCCTTACGACAGTCATGAATTTGTATTTGAAGCCACTCACACTGCACAGGAAATCTACGCTACGCTCGGCAAAACGGTTGCGCCACTGGCCGAAGGCGAGTCGTGCGGCCGCAGCGGTTGTCCTGAGTCGAGCCTAACCGAATATGACCGTACCAATTTGTCGCTGAGTCACACCGGTTACTGGGGCTGGTCAACGTCTCAGACCTACATCAAACAGGACAAATTCAACAACGATTCGCGACAAATGTACGTGAAGAATATTGATGCACAAACCATGTGGGCTATCCCGGTTAATGATCAGTTAAGTCTGAGTGCCGGTGGTGCCTATTTCGCAGAAGAACTTAACGACCTCACCAGCAACCAGATTTCAGATTTATCGTTGGTCGACGGTCATCAGTGGTCGGTATTTAGCGAAGGAGAATGGAAATTAACCGAAGACTTTGCTCTGACAACCGGATTACGCTATGACGATGACCAGAACTTTGGTGGTCAATGGAGTCCGCGTTTATACGGGGTTTGGCAAATGACTTCAGACACTATCCTGAAAGGCGGGATATCAACCGGTTTCAGAGCCCCCAACCTGCGTCAGATGAACCCCTCATGGGGACAGGTTAGCCGCGGTGGTAATATTTATGGTAACCCGGATCTGCAGGCCGAAACGTCGACCAGTTATGAACTTGGCCTGTACCAGGATATTGGTACTGACACCACGCTGTCAGCAACTGCTTTTTACAATGAGTTTAAAGATAAAATTACCCGGATTCAGTGTCCGGAAACCTTATGTACCGATGGTGTCAACGATTTCGGTTCTGCACCAACCACGTATGTGAACATCGATGAAGCGATTACCCAGGGGTTTGAGATCAGTATCGAAGCAGGCCTGGCAAAGGGTATTGAGGTTAATGCTAATTACACTTATACCGACTCTGAGCAGAAAACCGGTGAATATGCCGGCAGCCCACTCAATCAGCTCCCCAAACATCTGGTGCAAACGTCCTTGCGTTGGGCCATCAATGACACCACCAGCAGTTGGCTGCGGATCCATTATCGCGGCGAAGAAAGCCAGCCGACTACCGGCCCTTCACAGGATAGTTTAATTGCGCCATCCTACACACTCACTGATTTGGGGATTAACTATCGCTTTTCTGCCCCCATTAAACTGGGCGCAGGTATTTACAACCTGTTCGATAAACGCATTGGTATGGACGAATACGGTTATGTGGAAGATGGTCGGCGTTACTGGCTGTCTTTAGCCTGGTCGTTTTAAATGCAACAAAGTGGCACGGGTTGCGTGGCGATTTGTCAGCATAATCGTGCCCTTCTTGGTTAATGTCACCAACCGCTGTAAACGCGCCAATAAACTAATTGCAATTGATTCTCAATACCATTTAGATTAAGGTTCAACTTCGCAACTTTTAAAGCGATCAGGATATCATTTCAGGAGCATTAACTGTGTCAAAAGCTACCCCCTACTTCTTGTCATGTGATGGCAAAGCACACCGCCCTAAGAAGTTATTAAACAGGCTTTTACAGCTAACACTATCATTAGTATTCATTGGCACGACCATCTCAGTCCAGGCCGATGAACTGGAAATCACATTGCCTACACTGGACGTAGCCGAATACCACGCCCCTTATGTTGCCGCCTGGTTGGCCGACGAGCGCGGCAAGCGCGTAGTGGATATTGCCGTCTGGTACGACACTGACATGGCCAATAACGAAGGGGAAAAATGGCTAAAAGATTTACGTATGTGGTGGCGGCGCAGTGGTCGCAGTGCCAGCATGCCCATCGATGGTGTGAGTGGCGCAACACGACGTCCGGGCAAGTCGGTTATTGCTCTGGATGAGCATTTCAGCAATGTGCCGGCCGGTGACTACTTTGTGTGGGTAGAAGCCGCCCGGGAACTGGGTGGCAGAGAAACACTCAAAGTCCCACTTTCCCTGCCAGTCACTCAATCTGTTAAAACCCGTGCTGAAGGTCAGCACGAACTTTCTTCGATAACATTACATATGGAGCCTGCAAAATGAAGAAAACACTGTTAATTGGAGTCACCGCACTGGCCCTTGCCCTGGCCAGCCCGTTCAGTCAGGCCCACCGGGTGTGGCTCAAGCCTTCTACCACTTCTGTTTCCGGTGACAGCGAATGGATCACCTTTGACGTTGCCGTGGCCAACGGTATTTTCCACCCGGACCACTTCGCCTATCCTGCCGAGCGTTTATCAGTGGTTTCACCAAGCGGCGAGCCGGTAGACATTCAAAACCAGCAAAAGCTGCGTTACCGCAGTGTATTCGATGTTGAGCTGACTGAGAGTGGCACCTACAAAGTATTTAATGCCTCACAGTCCTTAGTGGCGTTCTGGAAAGACGAAGACGGCGAGCGCCATTTCTGGCCCGGGCGCGGTAAGACCGGCACCGTGGAAGAGTTTTATGAAGCAGTGCCACAGGATGCGAACGAATTAAATGTTATGCAAACCGCCAACCGGCTTGAGACTTATGTCACTTTAGGCGCACCAACCGCTGACAACAACACACTAACCGGCCAGGGCCTCGAACTTAAAGCACTCACCCACCCCAACGATGCCTATACCGGCGAACCGATTGATTTTCAGTTCTTTATGAGTGGTGACGAAGCACAGGGCACCAAAGTCATTGTGGTCAAAGACGGTGAAAAATACCGAGACACTACCAGCGACGTAGAAGTAATCGCTGACGAACAAGGAAAGATCAGCCTGCAATTTGACGAACCGGGCATGTACTGGCTGGAAGCCGAATACGAAGACGACAAAGCCAAAGCACCGGCGAAGAAACGCCGTGCCAGCTACGTGCTGGTATTTGAAGTCCTCCCCCTCTAAAAAATAATGGGGTCAGAGTCCATTATTTTTAAATGGACGCCCCATTTTAGCGGCTTTGAGTTTCCTGTTAGTTAATGCTTCAACCTGACGTATAAAGGCTGAATCACCTAACACTAATTCGCGCTGTGAACAGCTGCGAATTTCTGCTAGTAAATCAGCCTTGAGCGGTTGCTTAAATAATGACTGATAAGCTAAAAGTCGCGAACTTTTTGTCTTACCTAACGACAGATACACCGGATGCGCAGTATATAAAGACGAACTTTTACCCAAGCCATTCATAGCAAAACTGGACCACTTATATCTATCAGGACTCTCCACCATATTGGCCCGCACCGGATTCAATTCGATATATTGCTGTAATCTCAGCAAATAAGCTTCGGTATTAACCAATGACGATCGGAACCGACCTTCCCATAGAGTCCCGGTGCGCTGGTATTTGTGGTTAAAAAAACGCACATACACCCTGCCAAGAGATTGCATCATCTTGCTTATCCCGTGGTTATCTAGTCGTGGAGTACACAGCAGGTGTACATGATTAGTCATCAGAACCCAAGCATGTATATCCACTTCAAATTTAGCAGAATACTGTTTAAGCCAACCAGTGTAAGCAATAAAGTCATTCTCATCATGAAAACACGGGCTTCGATTGTTGCCGCGCTGAATAATGTGTTGAGAAACGCCCTGCGGCGCAATGCGTTGATGTCTTGCCATTGTTCTGCCATTTTGTGAGCCTTCTGATATCTTATTCAGCAACTGAACAACAACAATCCTGTACCCGGCAAAACAGTTCGTCAGAACAGCTTTGCCGGGCGACCTGGTTGGTAGTTTTTTATGGCAACTAATCGAAGGAGCAGCGGTTGGGGCCAAATAAAGTACTCTGACCCCATTATTTTTTACCAGCTGTAGGTGGCACTCAGCATATAATTACGTGGTCTGCCCGGAAAATAGCGATCGCCACCAAACGACGTGAAATCGGCGCGTTCGGCGTAAGCGTTATCGAGCAGGTTATTCACTCTGGCATACAGGGTAAACTCAGGCGTTATCTGCCAGGATGTGCGCAAGTTCACTAACTCATGGCCTTCGTACTCGTGCAGATTCTCCGGGTCGGTGTAGTACTCGCCAACGTGGTTTAATTCCAGTTCGACGCGCACTTGTGGCGTGAAATTATAGCCTATGCGCACATCGGCAATGGTGTTGGGTGCAGTATCTATGTCGTTACCATTTATATTAATGCCACTCAGCTCCTGATTATAGCGGTATGTGTGGCTTGCCAGGGTCGCCGCCACTGCAATATCCAAATGCTCACTGGCCTGCCAGCGCAGTTCCAGTTCTACCCCGGTATGTCGGGATTGACCGTCATTAACATTAAAGAAGTTACTGTCGCGAAAAATAAAGTGGTCTTTATTCATGTAATAGGCAGCGAGAGTATAGCTTAAACCCGGATAATTACCCTTTACCCCAAACTCCACATTACGCGCTTCTTCCGAGTTGAGATCCGCCACCTGCTGAGCACGCTGCAAACGATACAGTTCGGTTGCCTGGGGGGTGCGATAGCCAAGTGAATAGTTTGCGTAAAACTGTGTATTGTTAGAATAGAGATAGGTGGCGCCTAATTTTGGCGAGGCATTCGTGAAGCTGTTTTCACTGCTCGGCGGTCGCGAGTACCGACAGCCACCCATGCCGCAGGTTGTGCCATCTTCTCTTAACCGCCCTGAATTCATATTATTGGTATAGTCATAATGCATGTACTCGTAGCGAAGCCCGGCGCTAAGTAACCAGTTATTATTGCGCCAAACCAGCTCACTAAACGCAGCAATTTGTGAAGCATCTACGTCATAGTCGTAGTGTTTACCAGCCGGAATGGTTTCAACCAAAAAGGCTGACCCCATCGTGGATTGCTCCTGATACTGCAACAAACTCCCCTTAGTTTGTTCGGCATCAACACCGGCATTCAGGGTAACACTGGCAGAGACGTTATGGGTCCATAAACTTTGCACTCCCATGCCCTGCTGGCTGTTTTCTTCGCTAGGTTGCCCAGGCAAAAAATGCATTAAAAACTGCATATCCTGATCGCGAATGTACGGTGTCACCGAAACCTTATCGCCGTTAGCTAACTGCCACAGTGCCTTGGTCCACAAACGCAACGAACTGGCATTACGAAAGGCTTCCGGATTTTCGTTTCCCTGTGCCAGCTGAGCGTCTTTATAAGCATCGGTACCGGTGATATAGCCGGCCGTTTCCTGTTCCAGATTGGTGTACGTCAGACCGGACGTCAGCGTTAGTGTGGAAAATAGATGCTCATGACGGAGATTTAGCTTTTCCTGATCGAGTCCTTCCGCTACACGATAGCCATTGTCGCGGGTTACGCTGGCGTTAATGCCCACACCGCCACCACCATAGTGATAACCGCTGCGCAACTTCATACGGTTATATCCGTAAGAGCCATAGTCATACCCGAGTAACCCTCCGCCCTTAGTAGTGTCTGGCGTGATCACATTAATCACCCCATGCACGGCATTCGAACCGTATAAAGCCGAGCCCGGCCCTTTAAGCACTTCTATCCGTTCTGCCATTTCTGAATGAGCTTCAAATAGCTCATTAATATTACAAAAACCCGCCGCACGCAGAGGAATACCATCTTCTGCGGTTAACAAACCACCACAGGCGCCAGCCCCGCTAAATACCTGGGAGCGCAGCGCAGGCAGGTATTCCTGACCATTACCTCGTTGCACCTGTGCACCGGCAATAAATTTAAGGACTTCTTCGATATGGGTGTGCGACACCAGGTTAATATCCTGCTCCCCAACGGCGCTGATAATCACTGGTGTATCGCTGTTATCGGCTCCGATGCGTGAGCCTGTGGTGGTTATCCGTTCTATATCACTGGGGGAAACGTCTGCGGCAGATTGCACACTGGTACTAAACGACACGCCAATAGTGCAAGACAACAAGGTGAATGCGGGCAACCAACCGGATTGGGAAAACTTAGTCATGACTTATCTTTTTATTTGAATTGCTGAATGCAGCCCGGATCAGGCTGCCGCCCATGATAGACCTTTACAAGCCCTTGTAAAACCCGGTCAGGCGGTACTTTTTGGTTTGTCAGACTAATACTTTGTACCCGGTTCATTCTTCCGGGGCTAGTAACTGCCGGTTATTTACCCGCTGGCAGCCAACGACTGATAGCGCGATAGATAGCAAACACTATTGCCAGGCCGGATGCGGCCATCGACAGTAACAGTAACGCGTGAATAAACATGCTGCTCCAATGGCTGTGATCATGCCCTTCATGAGCCTGAGCAACAAAACTCATCCCTAGCGCTAATAGCGCAATAAATAAGAAACGCAGGAAAGCACGTTGCATGATTATCTCCGTAGCGGCTGCCGTAAGTGAGTTGAAACAATGCCTCTGTATTGTCCGTGGACTTTAGGCTCTTGCACTGCCTTACTCTTCCCGAAGCTACCATGTGCGTATTCAAACTGGTTTAATCGCCGTTGGGCCTGTTGACACCGTAATTCCAAACCAGACGCCTGGCTGTATCTATCCGCCAGCGCTATCAATCGTTGCTTCACATTAACTAAGTTTTGCCAGGCCAGGCGCAAACTTCCCTCACGCTCATAAAGCTCAGCAAGGTTTTGGTAACTGATTAGCAAAGCATCGGTGGCGCAATGGGAAAGGGGCCACGTTTTTACCAACAGTTCGGCTAAATCAATGGCTCTGAAGTAGTAAACCAGGGTTATCAGCGTATGCTGAAGGGCAAAATTATCATTGCCCGTCGCAATGACCTTTCGCCATTTTCTGTAGGTTGTTTCGAGCTGACTCATGTCTGCCTCCGATTTAATGTTTGCTGGTGCTAACAACATCGAAAACGGTATTTCTGGTTTGCACAGCCGCCGATTGCTGATAACTCAGCGCAATCACTAAGTCGGCTACCCGACGCTGCATAGCGGTTTGATATTCTGTAAGGCCGAGCGCCTTATAGGCATCGCAAATTAAACTCGACAGAGCAAAGGCTTTTTCGATAAATAGTGGATTCTGACCTTCATCTACCTCAAGCAAAATAGCGGTGATATCAAAGAATCACC
>JAYZXK010000110.1:0-2576 GCA_036141415.1 Pseudomonadota bacterium | reverse complement strand
TGTTATCTTTAAGCGATAACATTAATGGCGTGGACTTTTGATGCACATCCATTAGTTTTTCGTGTGGCGGTAACGTCACAACCGAGCACGAGGTTTCTACAAACTCGTTACCATGACTGTCATGACCATGCCATTCACGATACAAGCCGCCCATAGCAAGTTGTGCATCGGGTTCGGCAATCATATCGTGGTAGGTCATTTTGCTGCCGACTTTTTGCGACTCACCAAAACCGGCTACCGGAATAATACAACGATGCTGTCGAAAAGAGTGATATCCCGCACTACGAGGCACATTGAGCTTGTCATAGCGGGTATTAAAAGAAGTATAACGTGACGGTTTGAAATGCATAATGCCGGTGCTGTGTTCTGGCTCCAGCAGTAACCACCAGATGGCATTTCGCGCAACCCTTTTTCCCTGTTGTTCGAGCACAATGGTTACTCTTTCAGTGGCGCGCACAAAACGGCTGAATCGCATCCCCTCTTCCGGCCAGAAGCTAATTTCCAGCTGGTCGCATAATTGCCTGACGCCAGGACTATCGGTAACGTTTAAGCGGCCACACACAATACCACTCCTAATAATAACGGGGTTGCCAGGGTCATTATCACATTTTGCCCCATTGCCGCCAGAAAGCCTTTATCGGGCTGTTCAAACTGTTTGGCTTGTTGATAGATTCGCCAGCCTGGCAGCATAGGTAACAAACAAACGAGGCTGTACCAGGGCAAACTAAAAACCATAACGGTTAATATAACGACCAGTATCGTGAGTAGCCACTGCACTAAGTAAATCCTGGCGGAAAAGGCATAACCGTATTCAATCAGCATATGATTTCGACCATGCTCTGCGTCGTTAGCGGCATCCGGAAACTGATTGAGTAACAACAGATTATTGGTTAGCAAGGTGGGGATCAACGCCAACAGCAGCATGGTTAAGTTATGTGCGCCGCTAACCGCAACATAGCTGCCATAAGACATCAGCACTCCAAAACCCAAACCGGGGGCCACCAGACACAGCCAGGGATAGCGATTAAGCACCGGCGTATAGCTCACCACAATCACAACACCCAGTACGCCCATGACAAATAATGACATCCAGGCTTCAGGCGTGAGTCGCAGCACCATAATGCCCGAAATAATAGTGAGTAGTACAAAGGCAATCCCGATGTATTTAACCAGCCCGGCTACGGAAGGTTCATTTACCAGTGCCCCACTACCGCCGCTGAAGGGCGTGCGGTTAGTAGCGAAGTCCAGTTTGCTGGTGCAATCCACATATTCGTTCAGCATATTCACGGCCATGTGAGCACACAGGCCACAAACAACAATTAAACCAAATAAATACCAGGAACCGTCTATATTTAAAAAGTTAACAAAGCCAAAGCTGAGTGTCAGACAACTCACTACCAGCAATAAAAACGGGGGACGCATGGTTTTAACAACGGTGGATAGAACGCTCATTCCCTGCTCCTGTGCAGTCGGGTGGTTAATGATCTGCTTCAATAATAATTAACGACAGTTGCGCTAAACTTAAGGTATGTCGAGCTGATGGCATTTTGATGGATACTCTCCTTTCAACCAGTATCGAGTTAAACAAAGTCAATATCTTACTGACTCTGCTGTTCAGTATTGGCTGGATAGTTATTGCCAAACCATTGCAGTTGTACCACAACAGCAGTATCCGCTTTGCCCTGGCCAACCTGCTTTTTGCGCTGGCACTGTTACTCGACTTTCGTCATCCCGACAACCCCACATTTTTTTTGTGGGTGATTGCCGATATCATATTACTGATTTCATTTATTATCTATAACCTTGCACTTCGTCATCTGTTTCGATTAACCACCGACCCAAAATGGTTTAGCTCAATGATTATCCTGGTAAGTGTGGCGTATGTGCTGTTTTTACCCGGCTGGATACCGCCTGGAACGGTAGCTGTTTTGAGTTTGGTGATGGTTATCGTGGTGCTACTGGTCACCCTCAGAATGAAATTTAATGCCTTGCGTACGGCTTTTTCTGCCAACATTGCCAGCATATTGTGTCTGGGAGACGTATTTATCATCACAATGGTGATCAGTAAGCTTATGTTTTGGGCATTTGCAGTACCCATGCCGCAAAACAGCTTATTCTTTTCACCTTACAATCCATCGCTCACCTTATGGATGCAGCTTGTACTGATTATCCTGATCAATACCACAGCGGTGGGCACAACAATATCGCGATTAATCGTTCGCATGAAATACCTGGCCGAGCACGATCAGCTTACCGGATTACTCAATCGCCGGGCATTTCAGTCACAACTGGAATATCAGTTCTCGCTTTTTCAGCGTTATCAACGGCCCTTTAGTATTCTGATGCTCGACATCGATTATTTTAAGCTGATTAACGATACCTTTGGACACAGTGCTGGCGACAAAGCCATTGTGCATACCGCCAGACAGCTTAAGCAGCAGGTCAGGCAATCCGATTTGGTTGCTCGTTTTGGTGGAGAAGAGTTTATTGTGTTATTGGCCGATCAGTCTTTAACCGAGGCCAAACTCATTGCTGATAAGATTTGTCAGTTATTAAGCGAAACTAAATGGGCCGAT
>JAYZXK010000109.1:0-2883 GCA_036141415.1 Pseudomonadota bacterium | reverse complement strand
TTGTGAAAAAAGCTAAGTGATTGAAAGTATTTAATTATAAAACTTGGCACTTAACTTGTATTAACCAGGATGTATCAGCATTTACATCAAGATGCTTGTGACCTGTCGGCGTCAGACAGTTACGTAACACAAGGGTCTTCACAAACAGATTAGCAACAGCTTAAACAGGCAACGAAGCCCACAACCAGGAATGGTTGTGGGTTTTTTTTTGCCTTTAAAAAAAGGTAGACGAAATGAACATTTCATCACGGCAACAACGCATCGTTATTATTGGTAATGGTATGGTGGGTCACCACTTTGTTGAGCAACTGATTAACAGTGAGCACGACTGCCATATCACGGTATTAAGTGGCGAAAGCCGACTGGCTTATGACCGTGTTTACCTCTCTTCCTACTTTTCCGGTAAAACGGCTGCCGACCTGGCGCTGACGGATGAGCAAACCTATCAGGAGTGGGGGGTTAATGCCGTCACCAACGCCTGGGTAACCGACATCGATCGTGACAAGCAGGTCGTCACCACTCAATCTGGTGAGACTTATGAGTACGATACCCTGGTACTGGCAACCGGTTCTTATCCTTTTGTACCGCCTATTCCTGGTAATGATCAGGAACACTGCCTGGTCTACCGGACTATTGAAGATTTAGAAGCTATCAGCGCTTCGGCCGCGCAAAGTAAAGTAGGTGTTGTCGTGGGTGGCGGTCTGTTAGGCCTTGAAGCGGCCAATGCGCTGAAACAGGCCGGTCTTGATACCCATGTGGTGGAATTTGCCCCACAGCTTATGGCGGTACAGCTCGACCCCATGGGCGGTGAGTTATTAAAAGATAAAATTGAAGCGCTCGGCGTGCAGGTTCACACGCAAAAAGCCACCGAATGCATAGAAGCCGGTGAAAGTTGTCGCTACCGTATGAAGTTTGCTGACGGCAGTCATCTGGAAACCGACCTGGTGTTATTTTCTGCCGGGATTCGTCCCAGCGATCAACTGGCTCGCCAATTCGGATTAGTTATTGGTGAACGTGGTGGTATCGTCATCGATAATCAGTGTAAAACCTCGGATGAGAATGTTTATGCCATTGGCGAGTGTGCTCTGTGGGATAAGAAAATCTATGGTCTGGTCGCCCCCGGTTATGCTATGGCACGCGCTGCCGTGGCCGATATCATCGGTGATGAAGGTGAATTTGCCGGCTTTGATATGAGTACCAAACTGAAACTGATGGGCGTGGAAGTGGGCTCTATTGGTGACGCTCATGGTCGCACTCCCGGCGCGTTGTCTTACACCTATCATAACCAGCCGGAGGGGGTGTATAAAAAGCTGGTCGTCGATGCCAATAAATCACTGGTGCTGGGCGCCGTACTGATTGGTGATACCAGCGATTATGATACCCTGTTGCAGTATGCCCTTAACAGTATCGCGCTGCCAGACAGTCCGGAGTCTTTGATCCTGCCGTCTGCTGGTGAAAAACCGCTCCTGGGTGCCGATGCACTGGGTGATACGGCAACCATTTGTTCATGTCACAATGTGTCAAAAGGCGACATTGTAGGGGCAATCGACGGTGGTTGCTGCTCAGTGGGCGATGTAAAATCCAGTACTAAAGCAGCCACCGGCTGTGGTGGTTGTGCCGCATTACTGAAAAATGTGGTCGACAGCGAACTTGAAAAGCGCGGCGTAGAAGTCTCCAAGGCCATTTGTGAGCACTTTAACTATTCTCGTCAGGAACTCTATCATCTGATTAAGGTGGGTAAAATCCAGAGTTTCGAAGAGCTACTGGAAAAGCACGGTAAGGGCTTAGGTTGCGATATTTGTAAACCAGCTGCCGCGTCGATTTTTGCCTCGGTCTGGAACGATTACATTCTGGCTAAACAGCATCAGCCCTTGCAGGATACCAACGATACCTATCTGGGTAACATGCAAAAAGACGGCACTTATTCAATTGTGCCACGGGTTGCCGGCGGAGAGATTACTCCTGATAAGCTTATCCTGCTCGGTGATGTCGCAAAACGGTATAACCTGTACACCAAAATCACCGGTGGTCAGCGAATCGATCTGTTCGGTGCCCGCGTAGACCAGCTTCCTGCCATTTGGGAAGAGCTGGTGGCTGGCGGGTTTGAAACCGGGCATGCCTATGCCAAGGCGCTGCGTACCGTTAAGTCCTGTGTAGGCAGTACCTGGTGCCGTTATGGTGTGCAGGACTCAGTTGGCCAGGCAATTGATTTAGAAAATCGCTACAAAGGCCTGCGCGCACCGCACAAAATTAAATTTGCTGTGTCCGGCTGTACCCGTGAATGTGCTGAAGCGCAGGGTAAAGATATCGGTGTTATCGCCACCGAGAACGGCTGGAACCTTTATGTCTGCGGAAACGGTGGGATGAAGCCGCGCCATGCCGATTTATTTGCTACCGATTTGGATGACGCCACACTGGTGAAGTACATCGACCGGGTGCTGATGTTCTATGTCAAAACAGCCGATCGCCTGCAGCGTACATCGGTGTGGATGGAGAACCTTGAAGGCGGCCTGGAATATCTGAAATCTGTGGTTATTGACGATTCGCTGGGTATTTGTGACGAGCTTGAAACTCAGATGCAGCATATCGCCGATAGTTATCAGTGCGAGTGGAAAACCACCGTTGAATCGCCTGAAGCATTAAAACGTTTTCGTCAATTCGTTAACAGTGATGAGTCGGATTCGAATATCCAGTTTGTCAGTGAGCGCGAGCAGATTCGTCCGGCCACCACGGCCGAATAAGTTTCGGCTGGTAAAGCCATTCCCGTAGAACTCGTTTAGGAGATTTATCATGCAGGCTCAGGCTAATATTATTGCTCAATGGCATGATGTATGTCATGTGGATGACCTGGTTACAAACAGTGGTGTGTGTGCGCTAATCGGC
>JAYZXK010000108.1:0-4523 GCA_036141415.1 Pseudomonadota bacterium | reverse complement strand
GCCTTAACCAGCCCTGAGGCAGGTTCAGATGCCGGCGGCATTCCGGATGCAGCGATTGTTACCAAAGGCCAGTTTAACGGCGAAGAAGTGATTGGTCTGCGCGTAAGCTGGGATAAGCGTTATATCACGCTGGCACCTATTGCTACTGTACTGGGTCTGGCCTTTAAAGTATTCGATCCGGATCAGTTACTGGGCGACAAACTGGAACTGGGTATTACCTGTGCGCTGCTACCTAAGTCACACCCAGGCGTTGAGCTAGGCAACCGTCACGATCCCATGGGCGTCAGATTCTACAACGGTACTACCCGTGGTCAGGACGTATTCATCCCAATGGACTTTATCATTGGTGGTCAGAAGAATATCGGCCGCGGCTGGCAAATGCTGGTTAGCTGCTTAGGTGCAGGGCGCGGTATTTCACTGCCGGCAATGGGCACCGCTACTGCTCAAAGCGCGTTAAAGTCTACTGCCGAGTATGCGTTTGTTCGTGAACAATTTGGCCTGCCTATCGGTCGTTTTGAAGGTATTCAGGAAAAGTTGGCAGAAATCGCTGGTAAAACCTTCCTGTGTGAGTCTATGCGTGTGCTGACCACTGAAGGTCTCGGCGAAGGTCTTAAGCCATCTGTGGTTACCGCTATCGCCAAATATCACATGACCGAAATTGGTCGTCAGGTGATGAACGCAGCGATGGACGTGCAAGCCGGTAAAGCAATCCAGCGCGGCCCGCAAAACACGCTGGCAGCCGGATACTCAGCATTACCTATCGCCATTACGGTGGAAGGCGCGAATATCCTGACCCGTAACCTGATGATCTTTGGTCAGGGGGCAATGCGTTGTCACCCGCACTTAAAAGAGATGGTTGACCTCATCTACAGCGAAGAAAAGTCGGCTGACGCGCAGTTTAATAAAGTGCTGCGTAAAACCGTTGGCTTTAGCGTGAAAAATGCGTTCCGCAGTCTGTTCAGCAGCTACCTGCCATTTGTACGTGATGCGCAGTCAAGTCTGCCGGAAGTGCGCGGTTACGAAAAACGCCTGAATGCGTTATCTGCCAAACTCGCACCTATGGCTGATTTGTCGTTGGCAGTATTGGGCGGCGATCTGAAGAAAGCTGAGTTACTGTCTGCCCGCTTAGGTGACATCATGAGCTACCTGTATGGTGCCATGGCAGCCATTCGTTTTTACGAGCAGCGCATTGAAGATCGTCAGCAGGCTAAGCCTTATTTCGATTATGCAATGCAGTGGTCGCTACAGCAGGCCGAACAGGCCCTGGTGAACTTTGTTCGTAACTTCCCGAACACACCAACCCGCGGTCTGATGCGCTTGCTTACCGCAACTTACAGCGGCAGTGTTAGCACCATCAGCGATGATCTGATCCGTGAGCTGTCTATGGCAGCCCTGCAGGACAACAGCGTGAAAGCGCAGTTAACCCACCTGGTGCAGCCAGTTGCAGGCGACGGTAACGACATCAATGAGCAAGCCTTTAAAGCCAAGCACAAAGTGCTGCCGTTACTGGGCAAAGTGCAAAAAGCGCTGCGCAAAGAGCCTGTGGTGCCATTCCTGTCGTTTGAGAATGCGCTTAATAAACTACAGGAACGTGGTGTGGTCACAGCTGAAGAAGCCCGCGACCTGCACGACTACAACGAGAAACGTAAACTGGCAGTACGTGTTGATGAGTTTACCTTTGACCTGGAGCTGATTTCAGCCGAAGCGACCAGTCAGGAGACCAAAGACGCTGCCTGAGTAACGTCGTCCATTTAATCCAAAGCCGGGCCCTGTGCCCGGCTTTGTTGTTTTAATTAATAAGATTTTCCGTATATCTTTCAAATAAACTTGCATTACTTTTGCTTAAACTCAACACTATAAAACAAACAGCATTTATAACTTGCGGGGAACGCGTCTGAACATTCCGGGAGACTGCCCTGAATAGCCCGCACACTGAGTATTAAAGCGCAGCATGATCAAGTCACCGCCTTCATCAGCGAGTATCACGACTACCAGAGAAGTTGTCGAACTATTGTACGCCAACGTTTTTACCGGGTTGGTGATGACCATCCTGAGTATCAGTGCCATCACCTTCGGCTTTGCCAACCCCGAAATAGGCTCATACAAGTTTGCACTATGGGCTGGCATGATGTTTCTGTCATTGCTGCGCACCTTCGACGGTGCCTACTGGTATCTGCGCCTGCGCAACAGTAACTACCCGCCGCGCTGGCCACTGATACGATTTATTCTTGGCTCTTCTTTATCTGCACTGATATGGGCAATTTTCTGCGTCAGCCTGTACGAAAGCATGTCGTTAATCGAACTGTCCACCACCATGGTTATTGTTGCTGCCATGGCGGGCGGCGCAGCCACTACCCTGGCCTCGCATTTACCGCTGGTGTTACTTTATACCACCTTACTGCTATTGCCATTCTCGGTGCGTGCCCTGTTCGACAGTGATGAGCAATTTACCCTGTTGGGCGGGCTGGGTACCCTGTTTTGGGTAGCCATGTGCAGTGCCGCGGTGAAAGCTAATGATTTCACTAAACAGGCCATAGCCATCAAGCATGAAAACGAAGAGTTAGTTACGCTAATGCGTCAGGAGCGAAATGAAGTCAGAAGGGTCAATCAGGCGCTGCTCGACTCCAACCAGAAACTCGACCATGCCAATAGCACACTTGAGTCTGAAGTAAACCGGCGCACCAAAGAATTGCAGGATATTTCTAACCGCGATCCGCTGACCAACCTGATGAACCGCATTGGCTTTATGCAAAATTTCAACGCTATTCTGGAGCGCGCTACCCAGGGTAAGTCTTCCATGGCCGTGTTATTCATCGATCTCGACGGCTTTAAACAAATCAATGACAGTATGGGACACCAGGCCTGCGATGTGGTGTTATCCAAAGTCGCCGCAAAGCTGAGCGAATATTGTGAAGGTAACTGTATTGGTCGCTGGGGTGGCGATGAATTTATTATTATTTTGCCCCATGCTGATGGCGATACTGCCATCGCCATTGCCCAGGCTATTAAAAGCAGTCTGACCACCCTTAACCCTATTACCAGCAGCCCGGTTACGCTCGACGCCACCATCGGCATAGCCCTATATCCACAGCATAGTAATTCGGCTTCTACTCTGGTGCAGTTAGCCGACCTGACCATGTACCACTACAAGCGCACTTCGCCAGGCCAGGTAGGTATTTATACAGAAGCGTTGTACGACAAGATGCATCACGAGCAGCAACTACGCGAAGGGTTACGTCACGCTATCGAGAACAAGCAACTGCAAGTGGTGTATCAGCCTATTATCGACGCATCATCTAACCGTTTATGGGCAATTGAGGCACTACTACGGTGGCAATTTAATGACACCTGGATAAGCCCTGCTGAATTCATCCCGCTGGCTGAGAAAAGCGGCACCATCCACGATATCGGCGCCTGGGTATTACATCGGGCCTGTATTGATGCCGCCCAATGGGACAATGAATCCTTTGGCGTCTCGGTTAACGTCTCTGTATTGCAACTGGTCAGTGAAGATTTTGTATCCTGTGTAGACCGGGCTCTGGCCAGCTCAGGTCTTGCGCCGCAGCGCCTGCATCTGGAAGTCACAGAGTCTATCTTTGCCGACGATATGGCAGTACTCACCGCCAATATCAGTGCGCTGAAAGCACGGCGAGTGAAGGTGGCTATCGATGATTTTGGTACCGGTTTCTCCTCGCTCAATTTACTGCAGTCACTCGACTTTGACTTGCTTAAAATAGACCGTGCCTTTGTACAGCAATTGGCAGTCAGCAGTGACGCCATTGTTAAAGCAACGGTGTTAATGGCCAAAGCGCTCGGCTGTAAAACCGTTGCTGAAGGCGTAGAAACAGAAGAACAGGCCAGCCTGCTGAGACTGCTCGGCGTAGATTGCCTGCAGGGTTATTTATTTGCCCGCCCACTAGAGAAAAAAGCCCTGCAGGAGTGGTACACTAGCTGGCAGGATAATAAGTAGAACAAGTTATGGCGCAACTATATTTTTATTACTCGGCGATGAATGCCGGGAAATCAACTTCATTGCTGCAATCGGCATACAACTATCGTGAACGGGGTATGAACCCGCTTATTTTTACCTTTGCGCTGGATAATCGTTTCGGCAGCGGTAAGGTGGCCTCCCGCATTGGTCTGGAAGCCGACGCCAGGCTGTACAGCGAAGACGATGATCTGCTCACCATCATTGGTAAACTGCACAGCGACCATTACGTTGATTGTGTTTTTATTGATGAAGCTCAGTTCCTAACCAAAGCACAGGTTTCGCAACTTATTGAGGTGGTGGATGAGCTGGATATTCCGGTTCTCGCCTATGGCCTGCGCACCGACTTTTTAGGCGAAACCTTCACCGGTAGTCACTACCTGCTGGCCTGGGCTGATAAGCTTTTTGAGCTTAAAACCGTGTGTCATTGCGGCCGCAAAGCCAACTTTGTGGTGCGTATCGACGAAAACGGTGTGGCAGTCACCAGTGGTGCACAGGTGGAAATCGGTGGTAATGACCGCTACGAATCCATGTG
>JAYZXK010000107.1:0-4001 GCA_036141415.1 Pseudomonadota bacterium | reverse complement strand
AAGCACCAGGTTATGTTGCTGCAATTCGCGTCTGTGGCGGATGGTTTCCCGGATGTTCATACGCAGTAACATAAAAATGCTTATCACCAGCAAACCGGTGGTCAATGAGGAGATTATCAGGTTCGTGACCGAGTCGGAACGGAGTTTGAGCAACGAGTCAATGTGCTGCTTCTGTACTTTGTGTTCTTCTGTAGCGATTTGCTCAAACACATTCTCAAATTCATTATACAGTTCGAGCCCCAGGTCAGACTGAAAAATGGTAATGGCTTCGTCCTTGCGGCCCTGACGTGCCAGTTCGACCGTTTCAATAAGCTCTGACAGCTTGGCTTTCGACAGATCTACCAATTGCTGCAGCCGCACTTCCTGTTCGGTGAAGTCCGAACGAATTGCGTTAGCTTCTACCTGCTCGATAATATTATTGACTTTATTGAGTGTTTCCTCGTAATCGTCCAGATAGGCTTCCCGGTCGGCGAGCAAATAGCCGCGCTGGCCGGACTCGGTTCTGAGTACGGCAAGATGAAGGGTATTAATGGAATTAATCACCTGGTTGGTGGTAAATAACCGCCGCTCCAGTAAAGCAAGCTCATCCAACGTATGGATGGTATAGGTGGAGTTTGCGGCAATAACAATGATAACCAGGGTAATCAACAATATCGACGAAGCTGTATTGCGGATAATGGTCTTCATTCTGAAGGACTGCCTGAGTCGTTTACGTTAGGAGAAAACTGCGCGACCAGATCACTCAGACTATCACTGCAGTCTTTACTGCCAGCAATTATTTTATCCAGTGCTGCCAGAGCTTTATCCTTTGGTACGGCACCTTCAAGAGCCAGCTTAATCAGCTCAGACTGCATGGTTATGCGATTTAACGGGCGGCGCGCGTCATGCACCGCCTTTTGTAATCGTGCAAATTCACCTTCATCCATATTGTATTATTCCGAATCACTGTTTAGGTCGCCGTAGGCATGTAATCGGTTATACAGGGTTTTGGTGCTGATCCCAAGCATTTCCGCTGCGGTGGTTTTATTGCCATCCACTTTTTCTAAGGTCGCGTAAATTAACTCTTTTTCGACTTCTTCGATGGTCCTGCCCGCCTTCAGGCCAGTCGACAGCGTTTGCTTCTTGGCAAAAGGTGATTCAATGGTTTTGGGTAATTCAATATCGCTACCTTCCGGGTCACTCATAATGGCTGCACGATGCACAAAATGACGCAACTCACGCACATTACCAGGCCAGTCATAGGCTTGCAGTTTTTCTAACTGCACCGACTGCCAGCGAAACTGACTGCCATTTTCTTCGTTAAGCTGGTCGATAAAGTACTCTGCCAGTAGCGGAATATCTTCTTTACGCTCACGTAATGGCGGAATTGTGATTGGAAATACGGCCAGACGAAAATAAATGTCTTCACGCAATACCTTGCTTTCCGCAATTTCTTCCATGCTGCGGTTGGTGGCCGAGACAACCCGGCAGTTTACCGGCATCGCCTTAGTGCCGCCTACCCGGATAACCACCTTATTTTCTAGAACCCGCAATAAATTGGGCTGCATGTCGATAGGCATCTCGGTAATTTCGTCGAGGAAGAGGGTACCGTTCTCTGCTTGTTCAAAAACGCCTTCCTTACGACCCACAGCACCGGTAAATGCGCCTTTTTCATGGCCGAACAACTCACTGCCGATAAGTTCTTTTGAGAAAGCGCCGCAGTTGGTGGCCACATAGGTGCCTTCGCAGTCAGAGGCTTCGTGAATCGCGGCAGCCACCACTTCCTTACCCACACCACTTTCGCCAAGCAGCATTACATTGGCTTTGGTTTTACTGACCCGGCCAATCAGCTTGTAAAGCTCCTGCATCGGGGCTGATTCACCAATAAGCTGGCCAAAATGCCTGGTTATGGCAGTGGTTGAGCGTTTACTGGCGGGTTGCTTTTTGCCCTGAAGTACCGACTCTAAATCTTCCCGTTGAATGGGCTTCACCAGATAATCGATATTCGGACCGCACATGTCCTTGATAATCCCTTTGACCGAAGGATGACCGGTGATCAGGGTTACCCGGGTGTTCTGCTCGGGCTGTAGCGATTCCATCAGATGCAGACCTGAGCCATCAGGTAACATGAAATCCAACAGGATATGGTCAAAGGATTCTTTAGATAACCACTCGCGAGCCTCGGCGAGGGTAGACGCGGTTAATACTTCGTGACCAAGAAATTCGATGATTGTGCAGGCAACGTCGGTAAACTCCGCGTCATCATCCACTAAAAGTACGGTTAACATTGTCGCATCCTTGTATGTTGATTATTTGGTCATTTTAACTGATACGACAATGGGTTACATTAAGATCATCAGTTTTTAATTTAATTGCAGGGTTATTAGTTATTATCCAGTGAGTCAGCGCTGGGTAACAACATAGTTTGATAACGTAACTCACCAATGAAAGCCCGGGCAGCCGGACCAAGCCGATCGCCATCGGCAAAGCACAGGTGAAGCATTGCTTTACGTATCCCACCTTGCTCCATGGGGAGGGGTTTTAAGATGCCATCTTCAAGTTTATCACTGATAATTGCAAGGGGTAACCAGGCAAACCCTAACCCCTGACTGATTATATCGATAGAGGTGCGCACATGACTCACTGTCCAGCGCTGTTCTGCACCGAGCCAACCGGACTCAGCTTTACGCTCCGTCGATGAGTCGCGAACCACTATCTGGCGATAACTTTTAAGATCATCCAGGGTCAGCGTGCGGTTTAGTTCGTGCAATGGATGGCTGGGATGGGCAACGGCGATAAACTCAATATCGCAAAGGTCCTCACTAAAGCCATTGGGGTAGGGGAAAGGCGAAATACCAATATCCACTTCGCCATCCTTTAGTAGGGTGTTGGCACCGTTTAATACTGTTTCCATCAGTTCAATACGCAGTAACGGGTACTCCTGGGAAACTTTATTGAGTGCGTGGTAGAGCATTTGTGGTGGAAAAATAATATCCGCCGCCACGCGTAAATAGGTTTCAATGCCTGATGTAAGACTGCTGGCCACACTTTCGACTTTGTGGGCTTCTTCCAGCAGAAAACAGGCCCTGCGATACATCAGTTCACCAGCTTCTGTGAGGGTGACACGACGCCCTTCATTAAGAAACAAGGTAAGGTCCAAGGCGTGCTCAAGTTTTTGCACCGCGTGGTGAATGCTGGACTGACTTTTATGGACCTGTTCAGCAGCCTGATTAAAACCGCCCGCTTCCACGACAGCTTTAAACATGCGCCACTGTTCAAGGGTTGCTTTTAACATACCGGGTAAACTCCACGAAAAACTGCCTGCAATGGCCAGCTTATTGTTTTTTGCGAGCTTACACCGGTTAGTAAATTAGTTAAACGCCTTTTGAATGGTCGGCACGTCGCAGGTCATTACGGCTACATGCTGGTAGCCCATTTTTGCCAGTTGCTCGGCAGCGAGCATAGCCCGCGCGCCAGAGGCACAATGCAGGAAAATCGGTGTGCCGGGATCCTTAACCAGTTCCAGCATTTTCATTTCAAGGACACCACGGGGGATATTAATTGCGCCGTTGGCCGGGGAGTTAGCATGCTCTGCAGGCTCTCTGACATCAATCACATAGCCATTTAGCTCTGCTCGTTCTCTGGCTGCTTCGGCGGCAGTAATTTTTCGTGGTGCCGGATCAATGGCCGCTAAACGTTCCGGAATAGTTAATAGCATGATGACCTCTCGTACACTGAAATTATATTAGCTAAAGCTAATGTTAAGGGTTGCTCTTGTCAACATTAATCGATAATGAGACAACTACCATCATTTTTGCGATATTAAATGATAACCATTACTTGCTTAGGCGAGCAGTTTGACGTTCAATATGCTCATAGCGTGAAGTAATACCAATCCGCATAGAAGTTTACCCTCTCAGAGTGATCCCTGAGGGCTAGACGAAAACGACTTAGATCACGACGCGTTCTCTGCGGCATAGTTATTCTATGTCCAGAGGGCGCAACACAGATGTAAGTCGTTT
>JAYZXK010000106.1:0-2970 GCA_036141415.1 Pseudomonadota bacterium | reverse complement strand
AAATCAGCGTCAAAGGATTCACCTTCTTCGCTGCGCCCTTGGTTTGACATCCCCAATCAGCAGTTAAAAGCCGAAGAACGCATTTTATTCGGCCATTGGGCGGCATTGCAGGGCAACACATCTTCTAACCAGTTTGTAGCTCTCGATACAGGTTACGTCTGGGGCAATACTATGACCCTCTGGCACAAAGAAACCAACGAATGCATTTCGGTATCTGCGTAACTTGATCTCAACGACTATACTAATGGGCAACCATTGATTAAATCATTTAACTATTGGCAAAACTGTCCGATAAGGAATAGTGAGCTGATACAAAAATCCGTTGAAAAAGTTCTAATACTTTTGTATCAGTTTTAAAAGATTGGTATAACTAAACTTACAGACGGGACTTCCATCCTGTCACAGATTATCCGGTTTTATTGTTTGCTTTGAGGGGATGCAACGCTGCAATACTAAACGAACCGGCTAACACCAGACTCCGAACAGGCACAGTTCATATTTGTTTGGAACACCAAAACTATAATAATGCTCTGGGAGCTACAATGAATTTAACGGTAAAAGCACGGGTTATTCTCGGCTTCTTCACGATAAGTGTGCTGCTGCTAATCATCAGCGGAGTATCTCTGGTTAATCTTCGTTCACTGCAACACGACGTGGGTGAAGTCAACACTGTTGCGGTACCCACAGTTATTGGCAGTAACACGATTAAAGCCTCATTTTTAAACATGGGCCGTTTGGTATTCGAAGCTTATGTGTCTGATGAACTTTCAACAGTCAAAGAAAAGCAAACACAGTTCGAAGATGCCAGCCAGAATTTTACCGATGCGTACAAAGCATTGGCATTAACGGTGAAAAACGATCCCAAACTGAGCGCCGCTTTACAGAACGTCAATGGTATCTCGCAGGAGTACCTGGCTACAGTTAACGGATTATATGCCAGCCACAACAGCTACTTATCCCGTCGTAATGATGTCGAGAATCGCTTAATGGACGTCGAGGATAACGCCGACGACGCCTCTACCTACCTGCTCGACTTTAGTGATTTACGCGAAGTACAAAGCAATGCGAATCTACGTCGCGCTTCAGAGTTGGGTGGCGAACTGGAAACCCGCCTGCTTACCCTTATCACGGTAACGTCTGATTACATAAAAACCCAGACACTGGTGCGTGCAGACACTCTGGGTAATGAAGTAAAGTTTGCTGTGGATGCCATTCGTGAGCAGCTTGATGCCATGCTCAGCGCTGCCAATAATGAGGACTCATCCGGTACGCTTGAGGAAGTTGAGTCACTGGTGAATGATGCCATTGATGCAGTAACGGGTAGCGACGGGGTGGTGCAGTTGCACGTTTCGCGTCTGGAACTGCGCAATCAAACCGAACAGGCCCTTGGCAAGTCAGAAGAGATGGCGGCCAGTGCAGTCAGTGAGCTCGAGCAACTGCTAAACCTGACTAATGCCAAGGTAAAAACGCTGGAAGAACAGGTAACCAGTAACGTTAGCTTTGGTTCTACGCTGGTAATAGTTATTGTTCTTGTATCACTCATTATTGCCTTCTTTACCGGTTATAAAACGGTTAACGCTATTACTATTCCGCTTAAGAAAGTCAACGACTTACTTAACATCGCCTCGTCCGGCGATCTGACTCATAATCTGGATGACTCCAGTAAGGATGAGTTTGGTCAACTGGCGAAAAACTGTAATAAGCTGATTTTGAGTCTTAAAGAGCTCATCCGCGGCATCAACGTTCGCGCCGAGCAGCTCGCAGCGGCTTCAGAGCAGACCTCAGCCGTAACCACCCAGACCACTAAGTCTATTCAGGACCAGAAAGCACAAATAGGCCTGGTAGCCACTGCGACCACTGAAATGCATTCGACTTCTCAAATGGTTTCGCAAAATGCTGAAGATACGCTTAAGGAAATTCGTAATGCCGATCAGGAATCCATAAAAGTTCGCGATTTCTCACTGGAAAACAAAGCCACTATTGAAGTGCTGGCCCGCGATGTTGAGGATGCCGCTCAGGTTATTCATAAGCTCCATCAGGACAGCGCCAGCATCGGCAGTATCCTTGATGTAATTCGCGGCATCGCCGACCAGACCAATCTGCTGGCACTGAACGCCGCGATTGAGGCAGCCCGTGCCGGTGAGCAGGGCCGAGGCTTTGCAGTGGTGGCCGACGAAGTTCGCACTCTGGCCAGCCGCACGCAGGAGTCGACGCAGGAAATCAATGCCATGATCGAAGTCCTGCAGGAAGGCGCCGAGAAAGCCGTATCGGTGATGGATCAGGGCAAACAGCAAACTGCCAAGTGTGTTGAACAAACTGAACTGGCCACCCAGGCTCTCGACATTATTTCTGAGGCCGTCAAACGGGCTCACGATGTGAGCAGCCAGATTGAGCAATCGGCCCGTGAGCAAAACCTGGTATCCCAGGACATCTCTGAGAAGCTTGAAACCATTGTTGGCATCGCTGAAGAAACTACAGTGGGCGCACAACAAACTTCAGAATCGAGCGAAGAAGTCGCCCGCCTGGCTGAAGAACTGCAAAGCTCTATCCGACAGTTTAAGGTATAAAAACGCTTTAGCGTTTTTATACCCCGGAATCGTTGAAAACGATATCCGGGGTCTCCTTAATATTCCTGACTAACCTTAACGCTTTAGCGTTTTTATACCCCGGAAGCTTCGCAGAAGCTATCCGGGGTCTCCTGAATTATCTCGCTAACCTAATCGCTCTCGCGTTTTTTAACCCCCCGGAATCGTTGAAAACGATATCCGGGCTCTCCTTAACATTCCTGACTAACCTTAACACAAACGTGTTTTTACATCCCGGAAACGCCAAAGGCGTTATCCGGGGTCTCAATGTCATCCCGTATATGGACTCCTCTTGTCATGCAATACCTAATTTGCGATGCTGTCAGGTGTGAGATGCGTGCGTATATTCGGACTCTTATCAGGTAGCTAGCCTTGTCCATTGATG
>JAYZXK010000105.1:0-9722 GCA_036141415.1 Pseudomonadota bacterium | reverse complement strand
TAAAGCGCCAGCCGTGGTATTTGAAGATCAGTATCAGCTCGACGCGGCGTTTAAATCTGGTGAACTGGATAAAGACTGTATTGTGGTTGTTCGTTTCCAGGGACCTGCTGCGATTGGTATGCCGGAACTGCACCGTTTAACGCCACCTCTGGGTGTGCTGCAGGACCGTGGTTACAACGTAGCGCTGGTGACCGATGGCCGTATGTCAGGCGCATCCGGTAAAGTTCCGGCCGCTATCCATGTTACCCCGGAAGCATTCCTGGGCGGTTTGCTGGCAAAAGTGGAAAGTGGTGACATTATTGAACTGGATACTAAAACCGGTTCACTGACCCTGCACGTTGACGAAGCAACACTGGCACAACGTACCGCGGCAGTTGCCGATCTGACCATGCAGCATGAAGGCATGGGCCGTGAGTTATTTGGCGGTATGCGCGGCGTGATCTCTGGCGCAGAAGAAGGTGCCTGTACACTGTTTTACACGCAGGAGCAAAATGTATGAGCGCCTGGTTTGTCGCAGATGTAGGCGGCACGAACATTCGTGTTGCCACTATAACCGAAAGCGGCCTGAGCAATATTAAAAAGTATCTGTGTAACGACTTTGCCAGTATTGATGTTGCTCTGAAACAGTATTTTACTGATACCGGTGAAACCTTTAGTGCGGGTTGTATCGCTATAGCCTGTCCGGTTACCGGTGACGAAGTAGCAATGACTAACCACAGCTGGACTTTTTCGCAGCGTGCGTTAAAGCAGCAGCTTGAACTTCACGATTTGCATGTAATTAACGACTTTACCGCGGTGGCTCACTCTCTGCCGGTACTGGGCGCAGAACAGCTTATCCAGATTGGCAGCGGTCAGTCGGTGGATAAGGGTAACGTTGCCGTCTTTGGTGCCGGTACTGGTTTAGGCGTTGAGCACATGATGCACACTGCTGAAGGGTGGAAAACACTCGACGGGGAAGGTGGTCACGTGGATTTTGCGCCGGTTGATGAAACCGACATTGTGGTGTGGCGTCATTTGCAAAACGAACTCGACCGGGTCTCTGCCGAAGATGTGTTATCTGGTCGTGGATTACTCAATATCTATCGTGCTCTGGCATTGCATCAGAGCGTAGAGCCGGTAATAACCAACCCGGCTCAGGTGACCGAACAAGCTTTAAATGGCCAGTGCGAAGTGTGCTTATCTGCGCTGACCCAGTTTTGTCGGATCATGGGGAGTTTCGCCGGTAACCTGGCACTGAATCTGGCCACAACCGGCGGCGTATTTATTGGTGGCGGTATTGCTACCCGCTTCACAGAGTTTCTGATCAACAGTGATTTCAGAGCCCGTTTTGAAGCCAAAGGACGCATGAAACATTACGTTAAAGATATTCCGACATACCTGATTAATGAACCGGACCACGGTTTATTAGGCGCATCAGCGTATTTACAACAACAGATTGCGAGTTGATTTTATGACTAATTGGAAAAGTTCACCTGCAGACATCTTCGCCGCAGGCCCGGTAGTGCCGGTACTGGTTATTGAAGATGTGGAAAAAGCGGTGCCGCTGGCTCATGCTCTGATGGCAGGTGGCATTAAAGTACTGGAAGTGACCTTACGTACCCCGGCTGCGCTGGATGTGATTAAGCGAATTGCAGATGAAGTTCCTGATGCGTTAATTGGCGCTGGCACTGTGACCAACGCTCAGCAGCTGAAACAGGTTGTTGAGGCAGGCGCTAAGTTTGCTATCAGTCCGGGTATGACTGATGACCTGTTAAAAGCGGGTCACGACTTCGAAATCCCACTGATTCCGGGTATTTCATCAACCTCTGATCTGATGAAAGCGAAAGATGCAGGTTATACCTACCTGAAGTTTTTCCCGGCTGAAGCGTCTGGTGGTGTGAAAGCCATTAAATCTATCAGCGGTCCGTTCCCTGAAACGGTATTTTGTCCTACCGGCGGTATCGGCCCGAATAACTACAACGAATACCTGGCGTTACCTAATGTACGCTGCGTAGGTGGTTCGTGGTTGGCACCGGACGACGCTATCAAAAACGGCGACTGGGATCGCATTACCGACCTGGCCAAAGAAGCGGTAGCTAACGCCAGTAAGTAATATTTTGCAGAGAATATAAAAAGGGTACGTTAATGGACGTACCCTTTTTTAATGCTTGTTTGTAATGCTGGACGGCGCCAGGATGCTTAAGCAATCACCTGGGTAAGCGTATGAACGTCGCCTGGATTAAGGGTGGTACCGTTAGTCACCGCGGTTTCCACACACAGCATCTGTTTGTAACCGAAGGCGTCCATGTCACTCATTGAGGCTGCGGATTGCCAGGGGTTCCATACCACAATACTATCGTGACCCGCTGAGCCAATGGTAATGTAAGGCGAGTGATTAGCAACGATGGTTAATGTTTCTGGCGCTTCCTGATGAATGCGATCGGTTTCGCCACTGAAAGTATACGGCGTTGGTGCCGGTTTTACTGCCCAGTCTTCCAGCTTGTCTTTATATTCACCCGACAGGCCTTCCAGCGCCACGTCGGCGATATTATTCACATCGAAATAAGTATGCAGGGCACAATTGAGTGTGAAGGCTTGTTGTTCCTCCAGACTGGTGGTTTCCAGGCTGACGGTAAGTTCGCTGGCAATCTTCAGGCGTAACTTTACTGCGCACTCATAATTGAAGCCCGGGCCTTTGGTGGTGGCCGGTGTCAGCACAATTTCTGAGGTGGTGCCGTCGCAGTTAAACTCACTGATGTCCCACATCTGGGTACGCAGAAAACCGTGGGAGGGCAGTTCGCCTTTTGCTTTGCCGTGCGCATCGCTGAACCAGGGCCAGCAAAGAGGGATCCCGCCGCGAATAGGGCGTTCACCATTAAGCACGGCTACCGGACTGACCCATAAACGGTCACGGTTGTCATGGCTTGGAATAAACGACAGCACGTGTCCGCCAAACAGACTGATGCGACAAGTCGCTGATGCGTTGGATACGGTAACGAAGCGATTACCGTCTTTTTCTTCTATCTGATAAGTTTGGTCATTCATTCGTGATATCCCTTGACCCTGTTTTTTGGTCAGTTAAGTCGGTACTTAATGCCATTTATTGTTGTTGATTTCCGTGTCACCTCAACGTACTTCCGGCCGCGTTGTGTAACGGGCGATGAGGAGAACTAGATACGTCTGCAAGTCAGGCAAACCGCAACGCGTTGATATCGACTATCCTGAGGTGGCCCGGCAATGCTTATCTTGCCTGATAAATAAAAAAGGTGCGATAAAAATCGCACCTTTTTCGTTATCACCAGAAGGTGATTACTTGCTGATATGAGCTACCAGTTCAAGTACCTTGTTCGAATAACCCCATTCGTTGTCGTACCAGGATACAACTTTTACGAATGTGTCAGTCAGGGCAATACCTGCAGTCGCATCAAATACGCTGGTGCGTGCATCGCCAACGAAGTCGTTAGATACTACGGCATCTTCGGTATAACCCAGAACGCCTTTCAGTTCGCCTTCAGAAGCGGCTTTCATGGCTTCACAGATAGCTTCGTAGCTGGTTGGCTTGGCCAGGTTTACAGTTAAGTCAACCACAGATACGTTAGGCGTAGGTACGCGGAACGCCATACCAGTCAGCTTACCGTTAAGAGCAGGAATAACTTTACCTACCGCTTTTGCTGCGCCAGTTGATGAAGGAATGATGTTCTGACCCGCACCGCGGCCACCACGCCAATCTTTCTGAGATGGGCCGTCAACCGTTTTCTGGGTTGCAGTAGTTGCGTGAACAGTGGTCATCAGACCGTCTACAATACCAAACTTGTCGTTCAGTACTTTGGCTACTGGTGCCAGACAGTTAGTGGTGCATGATGCATTAGAAACAATGCTCTCACCTGCGTAGCTATCGTGGTTTACACCCATAACAAACATCGGCGTGTCATCTTTTGAAGGTGCCGACATGACTACCTTCTTCGCGCCTGCTTCGATGTGCTTGCTGGCAGTTTCTTTAGTCAGGAACAGACCGGTAGATTCGACAACTACGTCGGCATCCACTTCTGACCAGTTTAACTGAGCCGGATCTCTTTCTGAGGTAACGCGGATTTTCTTACCGTTAACGATCAAATGGCCGTTATCAACGCTTACGTCAGCGTCGAAGATGCCATGTGTTGAATCGTACTTTAATAGGTATGCAATGTAATCTGGGTCCAATAAATCATTAATACCAACTATTTCAATGTCTTGTCTGCTTTGTGCAGCACGCATCACGAGTCGTCCGATGCGGCCAAACCCATTGATCCCGACGCGAATTGTCATAACATGCCTCTGTATCGTTAGTTAATAGATTGAAAAATAATTACGTAAAGTATGGATCAAAACTACACCCAAGGCAAAACTTTATGCTAATTTTGTTGCAAAATTACAGAAATGCCAATGCAAACGTATTCAATTTTACGTCTGAACATCTTCAACAATAATGTAGAGTATTGTTAAATGGCCTATGCCACCCGGTTTGCTTTTCAGGCAAACCTCACACACAGGAACAACTATGACTAATCAGGTTTTGCAAAAGCTTGTCGAAATGCGGGGCGTAGAAACCCAATACGTTGATGCATGGGGTAACCCAGCGACAATTTCCGAAACCAGTAAAGCGAAACTTCTTCAGGCTCTCGGATATGACATCAGTAACGAATCAGTGATAGCTGAACAGCTCGATACGGAGATCGCTACGGTATGGTCTCAGCTGCTCGATCCGGTTTGCGTGCAGCGCACTGATGACGAAAAACAAATTCGCCTGCGCTTGCCACTGGCTTCGGTCAATACGGAGTACACCGTTAATATTGACCTCGAAGAAGGTGAGAGTCATACCTTTACAGTTATACCAGTTGATCAAACTTTGCTCAATGTTGGCGTAGTTGATGACCTGGAATTTCATGAATACAGTATAGCACTTCCACAGGAACTTCCCTGCGGCTACCACGGTATCTCATTGTGTGAAGAACAAACCGTTATCGCAGAAATGCGCTACATCGTAGCACCTGGCGCCTGTTATCAGCCCGAGGCTATTAAGGCAGGTAAAAAGTTGTGGGGCCTGAGTGTTCAGCTGTATTGCTTGCGTAGCGAAAACAACTGGGGCATTGGTGACTTTTCTGATTTAGCCCAGTTAGTCACTAAAGCGGGCAAGCAGGGCGCCGGGTTTATTGGCCTGAACCCTATTCATGCCCTGTATCCTTCAAACCCTGAAGCGTGCAGTCCGTATGGACCGTCGTCGCGACGCTGGCTGAATTTTCTTTATATAGATGTGACGGCATTACCGGAATATAACAGTGCTGCTGTGCAGGCCGTGGTCAACGCTGAGGATTTTCAGGCACGCCTCGAAACTGCCCGAAGCGTGGAATATGTCGACTACAGTCTGGTGACCGAGCTTAAAATGGCTGCACTCAACAGTCTGTTTGATGAGTATTACAACGCTTATCTGAAGAAAAACACCAAACAAAACCGTGAGTTTAAAGCGTTCATCAAAGCCGGTGGTGAAAGCCTTGAAATGCAGGCTACCTACGATGCCATGCAGGAATATCTGCAAAATGACGGTAAGGATGCCTGGGGCTGGCCGGTATTCCCGGAAAACTGGCGCGATTTCCACAACGAAGCGGTAGCAAAGTTTGCCAAAAAGCATAAAAAGCGCGTGCAGTTTTACATGTTCCTGCAATGGCAAGCCGCAGAACAGCTCGAAAAAGCCAATCAGGCCGCTATTGCGGCGGGCATGCCGGTAGGCATTTATCGCGACTTAGCGGTGGGAGTGAGCGAGGGCAGTGCGGAAATCTGGGGCAATAAAGACCTTTACTGTACCGCTGCCAGTGTCGGCGCGCCGCCGGATATCCTTGGCCCGCTCGGTCAGAACTGGGGACTGCCACCAATGGATCCCGAGATCCTCTACCAACAGGCGTATCAGCCAATCATTGATTTGTTTACCAGCAATATGCAATCGTCCGGCGCGCTGCGAATTGACCATGCTATGGGGCTATTGCGCCTGTGGTGGGTATGTCAGGGCGATCACGCTAAAGAAGGCGGTTATGTGTATTACCCTCTGGAAGATTTACTCGGCATTCTGGCGCTGGAAAGTCATCGTCATCAGGCAATGGTAATAGGCGAAGACCTCGGTACCGTACCAGAAGAAATTCGTCAGGTACTGGCGGATAACGGCGTGTATTCTTACCGGGTGTTCTTTTTTGAAAAAGCCGAAGACGGTGGGTTTTATTCACCGGCGCACTATCCGCAGCAAAGTATGTCGACTCTGACCACCCATGATATGCCAACCCTGATAGGCTACTGGCATTGCCTGGATTTAGAATTGGGTAAGCAATTGGGCTTGTATACCGACGACGATGTGCTACAAACCCTGTATGCTTCCCGTCATGAGGATAAGCAGGAAATTCTTAATTCGCTGCACGGCCATGGTCGGGCAGGGGACGAAGTGGGCAGAGATGTGAATGTCACGGGTATGAGCCGTGAACTCAACTTCGCCTTGCAGACGCATATGGCTTATGGCAGCAGTGCGTTACTGAGCCTGCAGCTCGAAGACTGGCTGCAAATGGATAAACCGGTCAATATTCCGGGCACGTTTATGGAGTATCCAAACTGGCGTCGTAAGCTTTCACGCAATCTGGAAAGCATTTTCGCCGACGAGGATATTCAGTCGCTTGCCGCCGGTATTGATGCGGGCCGTCAGGAAGCCGGTCGGTAAAACACCGGCCGCTAGCAGGACAGGCAGTAAATTAATCGCAACGCCGCAGATGAAGTAGGAGTCAGGAATGCAATTTGAAGGACAGTTAGCCCAGGCACAGTGCCAGCACCCGTTCGCCGTGTTAGGCCCGCAATTTAATGGCACGAATACCTTTGTGCAGTTCTGGCAACCCGGCGCGCAGGCGGTTGAGGTGGTCGACGCAGTATCGGCTGAACCACTCGGGTCACTGACATCTGTTAACGGTGACGGCCTGTTTAATGGTGTCATTGAGGGGCTTAGCAGCACGTCTGCCTATCAGTTAAAGGTGACAACCGATGACGGTGAGTCGCTGGTCGCCGACCCGTATCAGTTTCAGGCCGAAGCCTATCATGCGGTGCATTTTATTGATCATGAGCCGCAAAACCTTTACCGCCAGGCAGGCGCACAGCGTATTACCCTGGAGCGTGACGGATTCAACGCCGAGGCCATAAGATTTGCGGTGTTTGCACCGAATGCGTCGGCAGTATCGGTGATTGGCGACTTTAACGGTTGGGACGGACGGTGCCATCCCATGCAAAAAACCGATATGGGTTACTGGGTGCTGGTTGTGCCGGGACTCGCCGAAGGAACGCGGTATAAGTATCAGGTTAAGGATGCCAATGGCCATCAGTTACCGCACAAAGCCGATCCGCTGGGTTTTTATGCCGAGCAATATCCGTCCCATGCGTCGCTGATATACGACCACGAGCGCTATGAATGGCATGATGCAAAGTGGCTCGAAAAAGCCGCGAAGCAGAATAAATACCAGACTCCCATGAGCGTTTACGAGGTTCATCTGGGCTCGTGGAAGCGACCGGGTAACCCCGAACAGCGCTATCTCAGCTATCGCGAACTGGCCGAAGAGCTGGTCGCTTATGTTACCGAAATGGGCTACACCCACATTGAGCTGCTGCCGGTTTCAGAGTTTCCGTTCGACGGTTCCTGGGGCTACCAGCCGGTGGGCTTATTTGCTCCCACCAGTCGCTTTGGTTCGCCTGACGACTTTAAGTATTTTGTTGATACCTGCCACCAGAACGATATTGGCGTTATTATCGATTGGGTACCGGCACACTTCCCGGAAGATGGCCATGGCCTGGCCCGCTTTGACGGTAGTCATGTCTACGAGTATGCCGATCCGCGGCGCGGCTGGCATCCCGACTGGAACTCCTGTATCTATGATTTTGGCAAGGATACGGTAAGACAGTTTCTGGTTGCTAACGCTTTGTACTGGCTAGAGCACTTCCATGTTGATGGTTTGCGCGTCGACGCGGTGGCCAGCATGTTGTATCTCGATTATTCCCGGGAAGACGGCGAATGGATCCCTAATGTGCATGGCGGTAATGAAAACCTTGAGGCAATCAGCCTGCTGAAATGGATGAACGAGGAAGTGTATCGGCATTTCCCCCATGCGATGACCATTGCCGAAGAGTCCACCAGCTTTCCAAAAGTTTCACGGCCGGTCTTTGATGGCGGACTGGGCTTTGGTTTTAAATGGAACATGGGCTGGATGCATGACTCACTGCATTATATCAGTAAGGATCCGGCCTATCGTACTTATCACCACTCTGAAATGACCTTCAGTATGGTGTATGCCTTTGACGAGAATTTTGTGTTACCGATTTCCCATGATGAAGTGGTCCACGGTAAAGGCAGTCTGATTGGTAAAATGCCTGGCGACGAATGGCAACAAGCGGCCAACCACCGTTGTTACGCTGCGTTTATGTACGGCCACCCGGGCAAAAAACTCAATTTTATGGGCAACGAAATTGGCCAGAGCAGCGAATGGAATCACGATGCAACGGTTGACTGGCGTCTGCTGGATTTTGATAAGCACCAGGGCATTCAACGTCTTTATCGTGATTTAAATCACCTGTACAAGGCTTTGCCAGCGCTTCACCAAAGAGATCACGAGCCAGCCGGATTTGACTGGATTGACCTGCATAACCATGAACAAAGTGTGTTTTCTTTTGTACGTCACAGCTTAGATGGTTCGCAGCAGGTTTATGTGATCAGCAACATGACGCCAACACCCCGGGAAAACTTCCGTATCGGCGTACAACAACCGGGCGAATACCAACTGGTATTAAACACCGATGATAGCGTATATTGGGGGAGTGGCGCTGCAACACCACAGCAGTGTGTGGCCGAGCCGGTGCCATGGAATCATCAGCCTTACTCAATTAATGTGAATTTACCCCCACTGGCAACATTATTTATTGTATTTAACAAGGAGTGACCTTGAGCGGCGCACGGAACTTTACCTCCAGGGAAGTAGATTTAGGCAGTCCTTTTCCACTAGGCGCTACGCTAACGGAAGAGGGGTGTAATTTTGCGGTGACCTGCACGGACGCAAGAGCGGTTATCCTGTGCCTGTTTCATGCCGACACCGAAGAAACCCTGGATGAAATTGTTATGCCGGCGAAATCCGGCGATGTATGGCACGCCCGCATCAAAGGTGTGGGCGAGGGCATGTTGTATGGCTACCGCGTAGATCGCGGCAGTGAAAGCCTGCACTATTCGCCCACCGATAAATTGCTCATCGACCCCTATGCCCGGCAATTAAGCCGGCCCATGCACTGGAATGCCCGCCAGTACCAGGGAGACAGCCAGTTTATGGTGGCCAAAGGTGTGGTGGTCGCAGCGCCAGAGTCCGCAGCGCGCCCACCCAAGCCAGCCATTGAAAAACATCGCCGTATTCTTTACGAAGCCCATGTAAAAGGGCTTACCCAGCGCCATCCGGCTGTTCCGGCTGAGCAGCAGGGCAAATATCTCGGCGCCAGCCATCCGGCGGTTCTCAGTCACCTGAAGTCGCTGGGGATTACCTCGGTGCAGTTTATGCCATTAGCGTCGTTCATGCCTGAGCCGTACATTACCGAAAAAGGACTGACTAACTACTGGGGCTATAATCCGGTAAATTATTTTGCCCCAGAACCACGCTACGCTCACTGCGATCCGCTTAGTGAGTGTAAGACCATGGTCGACGAATATAATA
>JAYZXK010000104.1:0-6271 GCA_036141415.1 Pseudomonadota bacterium | reverse complement strand
TTGTTTGTTGGCAAACAAACCCGCAATGTGTATCTCACCCGCATTACTGGTGATAACGGCCAGAAAGTGCATCCGCAAAATGAACTGCAGCAGCCTACCGAACTATTACGGGTAAATATAGATACCGGTGCCGTTGAAGAGCTTGGCGCGATCCCGGCCGGTAAAATTCACACTATCAACAGTAATGAAACGCTTTTAGCGGGCGCAGTGGCCGAGCGCGAGCACAATTTGGAATCCGGTCCTCGCAACAGCCGTTTTGAAGCGCGCTATGAAGCCCTTGGGCCGGACGGTAAGCCTCTCAGTTTCGCCGAGGCTAAAGAAGTGCGTATAAACGAGCGCCTGGAAGCCCGTATTCCCATGCAAATGTTTACCTTTAACATCGCCACCGGTGAGCAACAAACAGTGCACGAAGCGACCGACTGGTTAAATCATATTCAGTTCTCACCCAGCGATCCGGGTCAGTTGATGTATTGCCATGAAGGCCCATGGCATAAGGTCGACCGCATCTGGACCATGCGCGTTGACGGCAGTGACAATCAAAAAGTGCACCACCGAACCATGAACATGGAAATTGCCGGTCATGAGTTTTTTGACGCCACTGGTGAGCGCATTTTTTATGATTTGCAAACCCCGCGCGGCGAGGTGTTCTGGCTGGCCAGCTACAACATGAAGACCAAAGAACGGGTCTGGCGACACATGCCCCGGGACTACTGGTCGGTGCATTTTAATATTTCACCGGACGGCAACTTGTTTGCTGGCGACGGCGGCGATGCGGAAATGGTAGCCCGGGCCGAAGACGGTAAATGGATTTACTTGTTTGAGTCGCAACCCATCAATGACGTAGCCGGGATCAGCGCACCCAATGCGGCTTATCTCATAAAGCCCGGTGTATTAAAGGCAACGCGTTTGGTGAATATGCAAAACCACGATTACCGCCTTGAACCCAATGTGACATTTACGCCAGACGGAAAGTGGGTGGTCTTTCGTTCAAACATGCATGGTCCGGTACATGTCTACGCGGTTGCGGTTGCCCCTGAGGCCGAATAGGGCACAGAGCAAGCATTACAAGTACCGCACAGTTCGACTTTGTTTCAGATATGAAATAAATGGCCGGTATTCAGACGCGGTAATGGTGATTACTTGTTCATATATGGGACAGTGACCACACTACTTAACTAAAAGCCTCGCGGCACGAGCGAGGCAAAGTCATCAACAAACAGGAGACAGCACCTATGAGTCAGCCAGATTTTGGTTTAGCTGATAAAGTTGCGCTGGTAACCGGCGCCAGTCGTGGTATTGGCCGGGCATTGGCGATGGGGTTAGCTCAGGCTGGCGCCAAAGTGGTTTGTGCCAGCAGCCGTATTGGCGGCAGCGAAGAAACCGTTAGCCAAATTAAACAGGCCGGTGGTGAAGCGGTGGAACTGGCGGCCGACCTGTCTGATACCGACGCTGTGATGGCGCTGGCCGAGAGCGCTCAGGGCGTGTTCGGTGAAATTGATATTCTGGTCAATAACGGCGGCACGATTTATCGCAGCCCGGCAGTAGAGTTTCCGTTGGACCAATGGCAGCACGTGTTGCAGGTAAATCTGGATGCCACTTTTTTGTTATGTCAGCAAATAGGTAAAAAAATGGTTGCGCGTAAACACGGCAAAATCATCAATATTGCGTCGATGCTGAGCTACAGCGGAGGCATTACAGTACCCGCCTACACTGCCAGTAAACACGCCGTTGCCGGGCTTACCAAAGCGCTGGCAAACGAATGGGGCCAGCACAACGTGCAGGTCAATGCCATCGCGCCGGGTTATATCCGTACTGACAACACTCAGGCGCTACAGGACGACCCTGAACGCAGTAATGAAATTCTCAAGCGTATCCCGGCTGCCCGCTGGGGCGAAACTTCTGATTTACAGGGGGCGGCGGTATTTTTGGCCAGTGCCGCCAGTAACTACATTAATGGGCATGTACTCGCTGTTGATGGTGGATTTCTGGCCCGATAGTCTCGAATTCATTTAAGGGATTACTATTATGTCTAACAAAACTGAATATGAAGTCAGGTATGCAGTAGGGCAGCGCGAGGTAAAGGGTTACGACACTACCGAGTTGCGCGACACCTTTCTGGTTGACAAACTGATGACACCCGGCAAGGTTTACTGGGTGTACAGCCAGTATGAACGCTTTATGCTGGGCAGCGCGGTACCCACCGACTCGCCGTTGGTGCTGGAAACGCTGGATGCCCTGAAGGCCGAGCATTTTCTTGATCGTCGTGAGCTGGGCATTATTAACATTGGCGGCGACGGCACCGTAGTCGCCGATGGCGAAGAGTTCAACCTGGCCCGCGAAGAAGCGCTGTATATCGCTAAAGGGAATAAAACGGTAACATTTTATTCCAACAATCCTGCTAAACCAGCCAAGTTTTATCTAAACTCAGCGCCTGCCCATCATGCTTATAGCAACAAAAAAATTGCGAAGGGTGATGCTAAGGTGTTGCATCTCGGCGGACAGGATACCTCTAACGAACGCAATATTAATCAGTTAATGATTAATACTGTGGTGGAAACCTGCCAGTTACAAATGGGACTCACCCGCCTGCTGCCGGGCAGCGTGTGGAATACCATGCCTGCCCATCAGCACGATCGCCGTAATGAAGTGTACTTCTATCTCGATCTCGATGAAGGACAGGCGGTGTGCCACATCATGGGAGAACCTCATGAAACCCGGCATATCTTTGTGCAGAACGAGCAGGCCGTGTTGTCACCACCCTGGTCTATTCACTGCGGTGTAGGTACGTCAAACTATGCCTTTATCTGGGGTATGGCAGGTGAAAACCTCGACTACGGCGACATGGACAGCTACCCGCCGGATCAACTTCGATAGTAGCTATTTCGTCTGAGTCCTATACTATGATTAATGATGTAACCCGGAAGTGATTATGGAACGTTATCTGATCCCCAGTGTTAACCATGCTTGTCAGATTTTCAGAACCCTGGCCAATGCGCCGGAGGGGATGACCATGCACGAGATGGAGGTGGCGCTGGCGTTACCTCGTACTACCTTGTTCAGGTTGCTGCGCACCCTCTGCAATGAACAGATGCTGGAAAAACGGGGCAAACGCTACTTTTGCGGTACCGATCTGATGAAACTCGGGTTACACATTATCAACTCCGATCGAATGCATCAGCTGGCGATCCCGCACATTCAGCGCCTTGCGCTGAAAAGCGGTCACACGGCCCACCTGGCAGTGCCCAATAACGGCAGTATTCTGATTGTTGAAGTGGTGGACAGCCCTAACCCGCTTATGGTTTCTAAGCGCCCCGGCGTGCAGGCTCAGCTGCATTGTTCGGCCGGTGGCAAAGTGTTTCTGGCGTTTCTGTATTACGACAACCTGGAGTTGATCCTGCAGGAACACCCCATGGAAAAACACACCGAATACACCATTACCGACATCGATAAACTCCGTGAAGAGCTCAAGCGGGTAGAAGCCTTAGGCTATGCGGTAGACGAGCGCGAGTACAATAAAGATGTGCGTTGTCTGGCAGTACCGGTAAGAGACAACCGCGGCGTAGTGGTGGCTTCTGTAGGCGTTACCGCGCCTGCGGTGACCTTCCCCAAATCACAAATCCCGGCCGTGGCTGAGTTTGCTAAGGAGGCAGCCCGGGGCATTTATCGCGATACTTATCAGTTATCGGAAAAACGCCTGGGCGCTTAAGCTGGCATTGGTGAATTACCAATGCCATTTGTTGCTGTTGTCTTCCCGCTTGGTGTTGTAGATACTCTGTGCGTTCTGGTTCAGATACCAGTTCTGGTTTGCAGAGCCGGACGACTCAACAAACGGAATAAATTCACTGTAGCCGCGACTGATATTGTGCCCCTCAATAAGTGGCAACCAGTCGGTTGAGAAAATCATCGCAAAAGGGTAGCCATTTTCGTCGGTAAACTGAGCGTTGGCGTTATCACTGGCCTGATACCCGTTGGCAGTTCTGTCTGTCGCTAAGGCCTTACCTGGCAGGTGGACCTCATAGGCAAAAGTATTGTTATTGTCGCCCTCGCGGTGCACGAACAAATACGGATCGAAGGGTGGCTGCTCCGCAGCAGTGAAACTTACCCCCTGGTCGAGCGCCACATTAAAGGTATATTTAGGGCCCTGGACAAATTTGTCTTCTGTTTCGCAGTCTTTTTCCGTATTGGTAAATTCGCAGCCTGCGGCAGGCGCAAAGATGATTTTGGTATCGTTAAATGCCTGTAAATCGAGCGGGCCGGAGAAGGTGCGCTCACGGTTAACAAAATAGGGTGCGCTCGCTGAGGCGGGTGGCAGGCCGTCTGCGGTGGGTGCGAACATCGACTCTGTGATAACCCCCGATAATCCCGGCGTATTAATCCGTAAATGCCAGTCGTGGTTGAACGTCGCGCCACGCGTTATCAGCACAGCTTCGCCGCGCAGTTTGCTGACCTCTGAGTATTTATCGATGCCATATTCAACCCGGTAAGCCACAATCAAATCATTGAAGTCATAGTCCCCCAGATTGGGAAACAGATCTTCATAACCCACCAGATAATAGGTATCGGCCGACGGGTACGCTGTCCAGGCATACCATTCGTTGGTATAGCCATCCTGGGTGAAACTGGGATCTTCTTCACGTAAATCAAACACGCCTGGTGCTTCGGCAACACCGGCTGCCTCAAGGTCAAGAAACCGCGCATCGACAGCATCAACAACGGCAATGTCTTCAAAACCATTGGAATAGTCGTAAAACAGTTCCGGGTCGCCTAATCTGCCGTTTGTATTTAATAATTCTATGGTCAGGGTGACCTCACTGGCGGAGCTCAGGTCTATGCTAACGGGAAAGGTCAGAGTGGCGTCAAAATCAGCAGCAATGGTTGAGGTTCCACCGGTTAAGGTACTGGAGCCACTGCGGCCAAGTAATGTGTAATAAAGGCTGCGCTCAGCCGCACTCTGATTACCCTCTGCCAGCAAATACCGGGTACGCGTGCTGTACTGGCTGAATGTCTGTGTTTCACCATTCAGCGTTACGGTTAATACCGCCGATTTAATGGCAACGCCCTGACTTTCTGCTTTTTCGGTGCCATTGGCTGCTTCATTTATATCTACCGCAAACACCAGTTTATTATCATGTTCCTGACGCAGGGCTTCAAGTCGTTGCATGCGTTCTGCAACCGTGTTTCCCAATGCCGTTTCGTCTGCCAGGGTAATATTGCCAGTGCCATTCGATTGAATGACATCGCTTATCAGGTGGGACTGAGCCAAACAGGTAAATGTTAGCAACGTGCCTGCCAGAGTCAGAGCGGCGTGTTTTAAGAACTTACAGATAATAGAGCTCATAATGCCACCTCCACAATTTTAACCTGCGCGGTGTCGGTGGCAATGTCGTAGGCCAGATATTCCACGGTGATTGTTTCTGTGATGGTGGGAATATTAACGTTAACAGACTCCTGATTACCGGCCTGGGATCTGCCCAGATACAAATCCTGTATTTTGTTATCCCATGTGGCGGTGAGTTTAAAGTTAACCTGCCCCGATAAATCATCTGGTACGCTGAACGTTACTGTGTGTTGCACAAAATTACTGAAATCAAACTGGTTGGGCACATCAGCAATGGCACCGCCGCCTACCTCTGCTGGTGGCGGGTTGGATGGTGGGGGCGGTGGGCTGCTATTACTTTCTGAACCACCGCCGCACGCGAAAAGCGGCAACAGTAAAGCGAGCACTGTGAGTTGTTTATACATCGCTACTACCTCTTAATTAAAAAGAACGACATGAATCATTTAATGTAGTAGCTAATTGCGAGTATCGCTTGCGCCTGGTAGCAGAAATAAACTAAAGAATAACGCTGCCTGGGCTGAGCATCAGTCCCTTTTTTCGGCGGGCAGCTCGCTGATATTCACGTGGTAGCGACTGAGTAACACACCCAGTAGCAGGAAGATAACGCCAGCGATACTCATGGCGATTACCGCATGAAAAGTATGGCTGGTGAAGCGCTCGGTAACTTCTCTTATCACTTCACTGCGCAGCACTACTTTACTTTGCTTTAAGCCGAGGCGGGTATACTGCTCGTTTTGAATATCGTGCAGATTAAACAGGTAATCAGACGTACCTGTGGTCATAGATGAGACATAAAACGCCTGAATGAAAAGTAAAAAGCCGGCGGCGAAAAAGAAAGTACTGATCCCTTTGGTACTGATAGTCAGGTTCATCATAGTGCCTCCTTGCACTGTTTAACTAAATTGTTGCTCTGTTCCTGAGCCATAAGCGGCT
>JAYZXK010000103.1:0-5085 GCA_036141415.1 Pseudomonadota bacterium | reverse complement strand
TTAAGATGCCCGGGTTTGGCAATCGATTGCTTAATATCGGCAATGGTGTCGTCTTTTAAGCCACGCTTCCAGCAGGCATCGTCGAGTTCTTCCGGGTTAGCCACCAAATCGGGATAGGTAAATAAGCCTTCCATGGTAGGGGGCCAGAACAATAATCCGTCGAAAATGCCGGTGGCGGTGCGCTCTACCAGCGTATCCAGCACGTCCTGCGGGTATCCCGGCGCGGTGGTAAGCCCGGTATGTTCAAAATTATCAATGCCGATTTCTACGCCCACGCGAATTTCATCGGGCTTATGCGCATGAGCCACTACTTTCATGTTGAGTCGATGCGCTTCGTCGACAATAGCCTGAGCTACCGGGCGTGGCATATCGTCATGGTCGATGAGCTTAACGATTTCCATGCCGGCGTCGTGCAGGCGATTGACCGCGGCCTTCGCCTCGCTCTCGGTGGTTACTTCCCAACGATAGTGCTTTTGCCAGTCCTGGACTTCTGCCTGTAAGAAAGGCCCTGAGGTATACAGGGTGGGGCCGGGGATCTCGCCGTTAGCGAGTTTTTGCTTAATGGCGACAGAGTCCTCAAGGGGCGCCCCCAGATCGCGAACACTGGTGATGCCCGCAAGCAGCAACTGCACCAGTGAGGCCGGCATAATCTCATCCACCTGGCGGTCGCGATACGCTTTTTGCCAGTGCGTATAGTTGGCGTGGCCGGTAAGCATTATGTGGGCATGACTTTCCCATAAACCGGGCAGCACGTCATGCCCTTCGGTGGAGACTACCCGATAGCCCGCGGGCACGGGTAGCGAATCCACCGTGCCTACCTGTTCGATGATGCCGTCTTTTACCAGTATCACGCTATTGTGTAGCGGGCGTTCGGCTGTGCCGTCTATGAGTCGTCCACCCACCAGGGCGATATTTTCTGCCTGTGATGGCATGCCGGTGAGCAGGCCGGCTAATAAAGTTAGTGTCGTTAGTAACCGCATTATTTTTCCTTATTTTGGTTATCCTGATTTACGTTATGCTCACCAATTGAACAAATCAATGTTTTCTTTAGAGATATTGATGCAGTTGCAGGAAGGCTTAACAGAGAAAATGCATCAGTTGTTAGTGCTGAACGACTGATGCATACGATTAACCAAAGTCTTCAGCCAGCTTTAGCGGCCTTTAAACTTTCGTGACTCTTTTTGCGAAAAATTCACAAACCGGGTAAAGGCTTTATCCTTAGCCCTTTTCTGCGCCAGTGAGGCGGAGTTAAGTGCATCTTCGCGGAGCAATTTCTGGTAGTTTGACAATCGCCGCGAGTCCAGTGAGCCGTGCTCCACGGCGGCCAGCACTGCGCAGCCGGGCTCCTGATCGTGCTGACAGTCGGCAAATCGACACGCTTCGGCTAAGCGCTGGATATCGGCAAACGCCGAGACAATCCCATCATGACAATCGGCTAACTGTAATTCCCGCATACCTGGTGTATCGAGAATGAGTCCGCCCTGTGGTAAGGGAAACAATGAGCGCCCGGTAGTGGTATGACGCCCTTTGGCATCATCCTCACGAATACCTTGCGTAGACTGACGGGATTTACCCAGTAAGGTATTGGTCAGCGTCGATTTGCCTACCCCGGAAGAGCCAAGCATGACCACCGTATTACCGGGTTTGAGCCAGTCACTTAACGCATCTATGCAGCTATTCTCCAGTGCGTTCACGGTGACTACCTGCAACTGTTTATCGATGCGGCGGACATTGTCGCGCCAGCTTTCGGGCTCATCAGTCAGGTCGGCTTTGGTTAACACTACCACCGGTTCTGCGTCGGCCGCTTGCGCGAGTGCCAGGTAGCGCTCGATGCGGCTGGGATTGAAGTCTTCGTTCATGGAACAAACGATAAATGCCGTATCCACATTGGCTGCAATTAACTGCCATTCATGACCGGTGCCGGCAGATTTGCGTTTAAAGCAGCTGTACCGCTCGAGCAAGCGTACAAACTGTTTATTTTCATTCAGCAATATCCAGTCACCAACTACCAGAGGTGGCATGGCGGGCGTGATTGGCAAGGTAAAGGTATGCGGATCCGTTGCTACGATCAGCTGAGATTGATGCTGTTCAGTGACTCTGGCAGGGATTATCTGGTCCCACTCTTCAAGAGTAAGTTGTTGCTGGAAAAAAGGTCGCCAGCCTATGGCGGCGAGAAGTTGAAAATTAGTCATAACTAACCCTTAACTAACGTTAATGTTTTCATTAAGGGGGCAAAAGGCCCCGGCATTAGTACCGGGCAGTAAAAGGGCGGTTTAGTTAGCCCATAGCCCGGTCAGGGTGACGACAATCATCAATATTCTCCTAACCGTTATTCAACGCAACTGAGTATAGCCTAACAGGCACCTGTGTGCACTTGCTCAGGGCTGCTCAGTAAAGAAAAAGCGGAGCTGGTTTTCTTCTACGGCTACCCGTTTGCCATAGCGGGCAAATAAAAACTCCCGCCAGTGGTTGTCATCCATGGTGTATTCCAATGCGCGCTCATCGAGCCTGGCGAGTAGTTCTTTGGCCAGTCTGGGTTTGTGGTAATCCAGAATTCGTTGGGTATTGCCGTGTAAATAGAGTTTCAGGTAATCGAGTGCCTGATCGGTAGAGCCCGCCGAAACCAGACTTAGTGCCGAGCGTAACGGCTGGCCAAGTAAAGAGCCTAGCCCGGATAGCGGCAACGGCAGTAATTTATCAATAATAAACTGAGTGTCTTTTACCAGTGAGTACTGGTCGTTCAGTAAGTGAATAAAATCTACCCGTGTGTCAGTAAGGTGCAATGAGCGACTGGCCGGATAGTAATTGGGCAGGGCGCTGATGCCCGCAGCCGCATGGGCCTTATATATTCGCGATCCCATCACTTTTACTTCAATGGCACAGAGGATCTGCACGGTGAGCCGATTAGTGGAGGTGGGCATACTGAGCTGTGCTTCCAGGCAGGTAAAGTGACCTTCGCCAATGGGCACAGCTAACGGTTCAGTAAACGGGAAATGCGGGGCGATAAGTTCATTAAGCTCTTGTTCGGTAAATATATCGTATTGCAGGCGACCGCTTTTAATCAGGCAATAGCCCACCAGGGCATTCACTCTGTCGCGCCAGCTTAATGGAGGTAACAAACATCAATCCTTGCATAGTAAAGTGGGGCAAGCCCGTTGTTGCGCTAAATCATAACAGTGCTGTTTACACTGGCTCAAGGCTTAAAATTTTTTGCGTCGCTGGTGACAATGGCGTAGCGTAGGTGCAACTGGTACAATCAGTTGGTAAAGACGAGAGTAATTTGGCCGGCTTAACCATTCAACAGCGGGTGTACAATGCATATTCCTGTTCAACAATTCGACTATGTGATCATCGGTGGCGGTTCTGCCGGTGCGGTGCTGGCGGCGCGTTTAACCGAAAACCCGATGATTCGGGTATGTCTGGTTGAAGCAGGCAGTAGCGATCGTAACCCGTTTATTCATATCCCCTTTGGTTTATCACTACTGGCGCGTTTCGACAGCATTGGCTGGGGATATAACACCGAACCACAACCAGCACTTAACGACAGAGAGCTGTTCTGGCCAAGGGGCAAAACGCTCGGCGGCTCCAGTTCCATTAATGCCATGTGCTATATCCGTGGCCAGGCTGAGGATTACGACCACTGGGCAGCGCAGGGGGCTGATGGATGGGATTTCGAGTCAGTTCTGCCGTATTTTAAGCGCGCAGAGAATTACTGCGGCGGTGCCGATGAATACCACGGTGTGGGCGGCCCGCTGGATGTAAATAACCTGCGTCATACCGCTGAGGTGTCTGATGCCTTTGTTAACGCCGCGAAATACGTTGATCTGCCCGTACGTGAAGATTTCAATCGTCGTGACCGTGAGGGGCTGGGTTACTACCAGGTTACGCAGCGCAACGGTCAGCGCTGTTCTACCGCGAAAGCCTATCTCACTGATGCCCGTCAGCGCGGCAACCTGACCATCATTACCTCAGCCCTGGCTGAGCGAGTGCTCATTAAACAACAGCGCGCCACCGGTGTGCAGGTGAGGTGTAAAGGAAGGGCCATGCGTTTAATGGCGTCCCGTGAGGTCATCCTTAGCGCTGGTGCAATCAATTCGCCCCATTTGCTGATGCTATCGGGGATCGGTCCGGCCAGCGAACTGGAAGACAAAGGCATTTATGTGCAGCAGGATTTACCTGGCGTGGGCAAAAACCTGCAGGACCACCTTGACGCCATTGTTCAATATCGCAGTAAGCAGCCCCTGGGTTATCCCATTGCGGCCAGAATGCTACCTCGCTATATCAAAGCGGCATGTCGCTATTTATTTAAACGGGATTATATTTTTTCGTCCAACGTGGCGGAGGGCGGCGGCTTTGTGCGCTCGTCACTGGCGCATGCATCGCCGGATATTCAGTTTCATTTTTTACCGGCTATTTTGCAGGACCACGGCCGGCGTTTCGTGCATGGCTTTGGTTATGGATTGCACGTTTGCGCGTTATACCCGAAGAGTCGCGGCGAAATTACCCTGCAAAGTAATCACCCGGCCGATCACCCTTCAATTCAGCCCAATTACCTGAGCGAAGACGACGATCTTAAGGTGATGATCGACGCAGTAAAATGGGCACAAAAAATACTCACCAGCGAAGCCTTTGCACAATACGATGGCTACCTGAGTATCGGCGAGCACCGCCTGGAGTCAGACGAAGATATTGCTGACTTTATTCGCGAGCGAGCCGAAACCATCTATCACCCGGTGGGCACCTGTAAAATGGGTGCCGATGATGACCCCATGGCAGTGGTAGACAGCAAGTTGCGGGTACGCAATGTGGCTGGTTTAAGAGTCGTTGACGCGTCGGTTATGCCATCACTGGTTGGCGGCAATACCAATGCGCCTACCATTATGATTGCCGAACGCGCCGCAGAATGGATCCGCAACGACCAGAATTAAAATCTAAAATACGGGGGTCAGAGTACTTTATTCGGATATAGCGAAAAAAGTACTCTCACCCCATTATTTCCCATTATTGCTTGGGCAGAAGCATGTTCACCGCGCAGTCGCACATTTCATCGATATGGCTGGAGTCGGCGTACACGCCGTCGGTGAC
>JAYZXK010000102.1:0-4484 GCA_036141415.1 Pseudomonadota bacterium | reverse complement strand
ACTGCCGGCGATGCGCTTTGCTGGTAAATATAAACGAAAGGGTTACAGCTACCCCAAAAGTTATGTTTGGAATAATGCGCTCTGGGTAAGTTATGCCGTTAACAAAGAAGACATTGCCGTCACGCGGCTGGTGTTGGAAGCAACACAGTAGCTTTTGTGGCTAAGGTTATGCCAGTAAACGGCTTAAACAGCTGTAAAGTAATTGCATATCGATTGGCTTACCAATATGCGACGTAAATCCCGTATTTAAATACGCACTGACATCACGGGGCGATACATTCGCGGTTAGGGCTACGATGGGTAAATGTTTGTGTTGTTCGTTAATCAGTTTAAATGCTTCAATGCCATCCATTTCCGGCATCTGGATATCCATTAATACCAGATCAAAGCAGCCACTGCCAACAGCCGCGACCGCCTCTCGCCCGTTAGCAACAAAGGTAACGTCCGCCGCTGTTGACTCCAGCATCGAGGCCAGCACCAGTTGGTTAATATCATTGTCTTCAGCAACCAGGATCCGTCGTCCTCGCAGTTGTGGCGGTTCAGCAGCTTGTTGAGAAGCTGGCTCAGTGGTCAGCGAGGCAGGTTTAAGCGGCAGCCGTACGGAGATATGAGTACCCAACCCGGGCTGACTGTTCACGGTTAAATCTCCTTCCATCAGATTAACCAGACTGATAGTGATAGACATGCCTAAGCCGGTCCCACCATATTTACGGGTGGTAGAAGAATCAGCTTGCGCAAATCGTTCGAAGATAAGTTGCTGAACATCTTCACTCATGCCTATGCCGGTATCAGACACATTAAGCTGCAACCATGGATTTTCTGTTTGCGGGCTGGAGAGCAGCTCAACTCTAACCCCCCCTTTATGGGTAAACTTTACGGCATTAGACACCAGGTTAAGCAGTATCTGGCGGATCCTTACGGCATCACCTGCCCAACCATCGATAAAGTTATCAGCACTCTCCAGTGTAAGGGAGATTTGCCTGGCCTCCGCTTCAGGCAACAAATCACTAATCACCGATTCGCTAATTTCCAGTGCTGAAAAAGGCGCATTTTCCAGCGTCAGCTGATTAGCTTCTATTTTTGAATAATCCAGTACATCGTTAACAATGGTTAACAGGGTTTTGGCGGAATACCCGGCTTTACTTACCAGGTTTTGCAGTGTTGGCTCCAGACTGGCTTGCGAAAGCAGTTGTAAAGTACCCAGAATGCTGTTCATAGGTGTACGAATTTCATGGCTCATATTGGCCAGAAATACACTTTTCACTTTGCTCGCCTGCTCGGCTTTATCCTTTGCCAGCTGTAACTCTCTGGCCCGTTCAACGTTGAGAGTAACGTCCTGAAAAGTACCATACAGTTTTACGCATTGCCCATCCTGCAGTTCTACTTCCCCTCGCGACACCACCCAACGTGCTTTGCCCTGAGCGGTTATTAATTGTGCTCGGATATTCCATGGCCGCCCGTTTTCAATAGCATGGGACATCACTTGCTGGATTTTTTCGCGTTGTTCACCCTCAGGATAAAAAGCCAGGGCAGATTCGATAGAGGGAACATAGTCATCTTCCACACCGTGAATTAGTTTAGTCTGCTTACCCCACTCAATATACCCGGTTAACAGATCCACCGACCAGGTGCCAATTTTGCCAACTTTCTCCAGTTTATCCAGCGTAGCCGCTTGCGCAGTTAACCTTGCCATCGCCTCGTTGCGGGCAATCTCAGCGCCCAGCCACTGAGCAATAAGTTCTACGTAATCATAAGCCTCTGGCGGAAAGGGTGAAACGGGGTTAGGCGATGAAAAATTCACTGTGCCATAGACTTCATCATTTAACAGTATTGGCGCACCGAGATACGCCTCAAGCCCCTGGGCTTGATAGCAAGGATGGCTGGCTATTTCTGACTTGCCAGCATAATGAAAGCCAGTCGCATGCTGTGCTTTAAGCGTATGGGTACAGTACGTTTCTTCAAGGGTAAAGGTCATTCCAGGCGTAAGCTCAGGAATAGGGCTTACAACAAACTGGATAAAATATGTCTGGTTAACGACTTTACTGACAATACCGATGTCCAGCCCGAATAACTCAAGGCCGAAGCCAAGTAATTGCTCAACCTTAGCGTCAAATGATATTGCCTGATTTGCAACAATATTATGAAACGCCCGTAATGGATTGACTGAATTTGTCATAATACCCTGATCAAAACCTGCTCTAATTCGATACTCTACAAGAATTTGTAAAAGGTTGCTGAACGATTTAGGGGCAATCAGGATTTTAAGGGGCCCGGAAATCTACTATTAGCGTTTCATAAGTAAAAACAGGCTGCGCTCAACAAAAAAAGGTGTCCGTGGAGACCCCGGATATCACCTTACGGTGATTCCGGGGTAAAAACAGGCTACGCCTGTTTTTATTTCTTCGTATAGGCCGCTATTATTACTATGGTTTGGCCGTTTACTTTACCTTCGATATGCAATGGATTGTTTGTCAGGCGAATATTTCGAACCGGGGTGCCACGCTTGGCTGTAAAGTTGGCGCCTTTAACGGTGAGATCTTTGATCAGGTGTACCGAGTCCCCTGCTTTGAGCACATCGCCATTACTGTCAAGAGTGGGTTCCCTGTCATCAATTCCCGCTTTGGCCCATTCCAGCGTGTCATCGTCGAGGTACAGCATATCAAGTAAATCCTGAGCCCAGGTTTCACTTTCCAGCTGTTTTAACATCCGCCATGAAACCACCTGTACTGCCGGCACCTGAGACCACATGGCATCATTCAGGCAGCGCCAGTGATTCACATCTACCTCACTCTCGTTATTTAACTGCGGTAAACAGGTTGAACAAGCTGCTATTGCACAATTATCTGAGTCGTTGGGTGATTCAGGCACCATATACAGGCTCAGGCCTTCACTGTTGCCACATAACTCACATGCGTCATTTGCACGTTTAAATACTGCTTGTTCGTTTGCCATTGTCTATGCCCGAAAGTAAAAAAACGCGAGTATAACACAGGTCAATGGTTTTATATTAAGCAATACACCCATTTATCTTGCGCTATCTCCATGCTCAACCCAAATCAGTTTGGATGTATCAAACCCCAGCGCCTTTGCTTTGCTGAGTAAACTATCCAGGACTTCTTGTGGCAATTTAGGCGTTCGCGCCAGTATCCACAGGTAAGTCTTATCCGGGCCGGTCACCAGCGAATAGCGATAATTTTCCTTGTCGAGTTCTGCCACCACATAACTGGCATAAAACGGACCAAAAAAAGACACTTTTAAATGACCCGTCTGCTCATCCTCAACAAAATAAGCCTTTCCTTCAGCCTCATTCCACTCGCCTTCCTCGGCGTTATAGCCACGGTTCAGTACCCGAATACCGCCGTCATCGCGCATAGAGTAGTTGGCCGTAATTTGCGAAAGGCCACGCTCGAAACTATGATCAAAACGGGCAATTTCGTACCAGGTGCCCAGATAGCGGTCGGCCTCAAAGCCCTGCACCGGTTTAACGCCTTCCGGCACCGACGTACACCCGAACACTAACCACACAGTGGAAAGGACCAACAAAAAACGAAACATAATAATTCCTTGTAACCAAAACTGATGTCAGCCCTCAATACGAGCGTCAACTATGTTTGTATCACTTAAAGGTTTAAGATAGGGTGTGGCCAAGTTAAAAAAATAGAAAATCACTATGCTGAAAACACAATTTCCACATGCCTCCAAACTTATCTTCGGTTGTATGGGACTGGGCGGGAACTGGTCTCACCAACCCTATACCAAAGCCGATCTGAAGCTGGCGACCCAGGCTGTTGAGCAAGCGTTGTCATCGGGTATTACAGTGTTCGATCACGCCGATATTTATACCCATGGCAACGCCGAAAAAGTTTTTGCCGACGTGCTGAACAATCAGCCGGACTGGCGCAATAATATGATCATCCAGTCTAAATGCGGGATCCGCTTTGAAGACAATCAGGGGCCAAAGCGCTACGACTTTTCACCAGAGTGGATTTCGGCTTCGGTGGAAGGCATTCTGAGCAGACTCAATATAGAACATCTTGATGTGTTATTGCTGCACCGCCCGGATCCACTGGCCGATTTACCCGCTGTTGCCGAGTGCCTCACACGATTACATCAGGAAGGTAAATTTGGCTACCTGGGCGTGTCTAATATGCACTGGTATCAGATTGATGCCCTTAATAAGCTGTTGCCATTTCCGGTGATTGCCAATCAGTTGGAAATGAGCCTAGGTTACCGTGACTGGGTAGAAGAAGGGATCTGCACCAATAGCCCGCACAATAGCCAGAACGGTTATACACCGGGTACGCTGGAATATTGTCAGCAACAGGGCGTACAGTTACAAGCCTGGGCCCCATTGGCGCAGGGTAGATATTCTGGTAATGGCGATGCAACCTGCCCCACCAGCAAACTGGTAAGCGAATTAGCCGCCAGTTATGGCGTAAGTAAAGAAGCTATTGTGCTGGGATGGCTAATGCGCCACCCGGCCG
>JAYZXK010000101.1:0-4428 GCA_036141415.1 Pseudomonadota bacterium | reverse complement strand
ATATTGGGGCAAATCTGTCACGTTATATCAGGCATGTAACGTTTCGGAGCACTCTGCCATGACAGATCGCATACAAAGCCTGAATGCCGTTGGCATTCTGGTAGACGACTATGATGAAGCTATCACATATTTTACTGAGGTGCTCCATTTTACGCTCATCGCCAACGAAAAACATAAAAACGGCTTACGCTGGGTATTGTTGCACCCTCCCGGATTATCCTCCACTGGCATCATGCTTAACCTGGCCCGTTCGAAAATGGACAAGATTGCAGTGGGCAATCAGGCCGGCGATCAGGTGCTCTTTGTTCTGCAAACCAACGATTTCTGGCGCGACTACGAGTTTATGCAAAGTCAGGGCGTGGAGTTTATAGAAACGCCACGCGATGAAGACTACGGCACTGTAGCCATCTTTGAGGATCTCTACGGCAATAAGTGGGACCTGCTGCAGGTTAAGGACGCCTGATCCAAAGCACGGTTGTTACGCCTTGATACAAATAGCCAGTACCCTGTTTGCCCGGATTAGGTTAAGCTCCATGAGTCAAAATAGTTAGAGGCTGTAAATCATGGAAGTATTACTGGACTATATTCTCACTCCGCAACTGTTTATCCTGATATTTGTGGTAATTTTACTTAAATCATCCATCAAATTTGTACCGCAAAACCGGGCCTATTTAGTTGAACGTTTTGGTAAATACCAGTCAACCAAAGAGGCTGGTCTTAACTTTATCGTGCCCTTTATCGATCGCATTGCTGCCGACCGCTCACTAAAAGAACAGGCGGTCGATGTACCGGAACAAAGCGCCATTACCAAAGACAATATTTCGCTGCATGTCGACGGCGTGCTGTATTTCCGCGTATTAGATCCTTACAAAGCCACCTACGGTGTCGACGATTATGTGTTTGCCGTTACCCAACTGGCGCAAACCACCATGCGTTCAGAACTGGGCAAAATGGAACTCGACAAAACCTTTGAAGAGCGCGACCAGCTTAATACCAATATCGTAACGTCTATTAACGATGCCAGTGGTCCCTGGGGTATTCAGGTGCTGCGTTATGAAATTAAAGACATCGTGCCGCCTAACTCGGTAATGGAAGCCATGGAAGCGCAGATGAAAGCCGAGCGGGTCAAGCGCGCGCAAATCCTCGAATCAGAAGGTGATCGTCAGGCCGCAATTAACCGTGCTGAAGGGGCTAAACAGTCAGTGGTACTGGCTGCAGAGGCCGATAAAGCCGAACATTTACTCAAAGCCGAAGGTGAAGCCAAGGCGATTCTGGCAGTAGCTGAGGCCCAGGCTGAGGCATTACGTAAAGTGGGTGAAGCAGCCGATACCGAAGAAGGTCAAAAAGCCATTCAGCTCGACCTGGCCACTAAAGCCATCGAAGCGAAACAGGCGATTGCCAAAGAGTCGTCCATAGTGTTGCTCCCCGACGGCAATACTGAAGCGGCCAGCCTGGTAACCCAGGCCATGGCTATCATTAATAAAATGAACAACAAAGACTAACGCCTATGGACTGGATATACGCAAATGTCACCACGGTACTGGTAGTTACCGGTTTAGTGTTGTTAATCATTGAGGTGGCAATATTGGGTTTTGCCACCTTTGTGCTGTTTTTTGTGGGTTTGGCAGCGCTGATCACCGCTGGCATATTTTATACCGGCGTGCTGGAAGCCACCTACATCAACGCCTTTTTCTGTTGTGCTGTGCTAACCGCTATTATCGCTCTGGTGCTTTACAAGCCGCTTAAGCAGATGCAGCAACAGGTTGAAAAGAAAACGGTCAATGGTGACTTCAACGGCTTACGGTTTCGCCTGCCTGAGGCTATCGCTCCTGAAGCGCCTGGTACGCATAAATACTCAGGTATCAGTTGGTCAGTTCGATGTGATGAGCCTATTGCTGCTGGTACTGAGGTAGAAGTGACCAATGCCGAGGTGGGGATATTTCATGTCCGCCCGGCTGCCGCCAAATAGCTGAAGAAATTACACCCTGTATGTGGCAGTGGTTAACTCCACTGTCTTATTACAGCCCGGGCATTGAGCTCATCAAACTCACTGTTAACCTTCAGGTATAGCTGGTTCTGGCTGGCATCAAAAACAAATTCCACCACCCCGTTTAAGCCGTTTAGCTCGGCTAACTGACTAGCCTCTGGCTGTGTATTATTTGGCACGGTAAGCGCCACTCGCTTGAGCTTTTCACCGGCGCGAATGCCCGCCACTATTACACACCAAACCACTGCTATAACGGCACCGGTATAGTAGGCTGAAGTAGGGCCTGCCTGTGCTGTAACGGCACCGGAAAGAATGCCGCCCAGAAACGCTCCGAAAAACTGAAAGCTGGCATAAATACCCATGGCAGTACCTTTCTGACCAGCGGGTGCAATGGTAGACAGCAGCGCCGGAAAATTCGCTTCCAGATAGTTAAAACCGGTAAAGAATATCAGCAGGCCAGCGCCCAGTAACCACCAGCTCTGCCCCGCCGAAGGCAATAGTGCAAAGGCACTGCCAAGCATAATCACTGCTGCCAGCAACATCGAGCGTGGCGCACGGCCGCGACTGCTGCGCATCATCATGGCCAGTAAAAATACCGATGCCAATAACACCGGCAGGTAGACTGACCAGTGGCTGTCCAGCGGCAAACCCAGGTTCACCATGGTGGAAGGGACCTGCACAAACAACAGCGTGATCATCATATGCAGCAACATAACGCTGACATTAAGGCGCCATAGATCACGCGAAGTAAACAATTGCCATACCTGGTCAATTCGCGGCAGGGTATCGGCATTAAATTGTTTGGGGCTGTCAGGCACTGCCCATTTAACCAGCGGTAAACAACACACTGCCAGAATACCGGTGACCCAGAATACCCCGGCCAGCCCCCAGCCTTCGGCAATCAACGGCCCTATCACTACCGCGATGTAAAACGAAAAACCAATGGCAATGCCAATAATCGCCATCACTTTGGCCCGCTGTTGCTCGCGGGTCACGTCGGTAGCCAATGCCATAATAGCGCCGGCAATAGCCCCGGCCCCTTGCAGAATTCGCCCGGCAATCAGCCACATCATTGAGTCGGCCATGGCAGCGATAATACTGCCCAAAGCGAATACGGAAAGCCCGAGTAAGATAACCGGCTTGCGCCCCCATTTATCTGACAACATGCCCATGGGAATTTGCAGCGCCGCCTGGGTTAATCCATACCCGCCGATAGCCACGCCCACCAGCATCACTGAGTAGTCTTTAAACTCAGTGGCAGCCACCGCCAGAACCGGCATGACCATAAATAACCCTAGCATTCTCAGTACGTAAACAACGGCAAGCGTTAATGCGGCACGGACTTCAATGGCGTTCAAGGTGCTTTCTTCTCTGTTGTGGGGGTTAAAAGGGGCGCGAATTGTAGCATAATTTGCCTCCCTGTCCCTAGAGCCTGTTGGTCTTTGTACGAAATTGCGCCGATAAGCTGAATGGTTTGGCACTGACTGATCTTAAACACCCGATGCACCATATTCATACCACCACAGCCTATACCCGCGACACGGGTATATGGCATACTGTTTCTTTTGTATTCTGAACTGGTTCGAATGGATAAAATAGAAGTTCGCGGTGCACGTACGCACAATCTCAAAAACATCGATATCACCATTCCCCGCGACAAACTGGTAGTTATCACCGGTTTATCGGGTTCGGGTAAGTCTTCCCTGGCATTCGACACACTCTACGCTGAAGGTCAGCGTCGTTACGTAGAATCCTTATCTGCCTACGCCCGCCAGTTTTTATCGATGATGGAAAAGCCCGATGTGGATCACATCGAAGGCCTGTCTCCGGCGATTTCGATTGAACAGAAATCCACCTCGCATAATCCCCGTTCAACCGTGGGGACGATTACCGAAATATACGATTACCTGCGTTTAATGTTTGCCCGGGTGGGCACACCACGCTGCCCGGATCATGATGTGCCACTGGATGCGCAGACCATCTCGCAGATGGTCGATAAGGTGCTGGCGATGCCGGAAGGTACCAAGCTTATGCTGCTGGCGCCCATCGTTCAGGACCGCAAAGGCGAACACGTAAAAACCCTGCAATCACTGGCTGCCCAGGGGTACATTCGCGCCCGAATCGACGGCGAGGTGTGTGACCTGTCGGATCCACCGGAACTGGACTTACATAAAAAACACACCATCGAGGTGGTGATCGACCGTTTTAAAGTGCGCGATGATTTGCAGTTGCGTCTGGCTGAGTCTTTTGAAACCGCCTTGCAGCTGGCCAATGGCAACGCCAAAGTCGCGTACATGGATGACGCCAGCGAACCGGAAATTGTGTTCTCGGCCAATTTCGCCTGTCCTCACTGTGGCTACAGCATCAGTGAACTGGAACCACGCATGTTCTCGTTCAATAACCCGGCGGGCGCCTGCGGTACCTGCGACGGTTTAGGAACA
>JAYZXK010000100.1:0-2825 GCA_036141415.1 Pseudomonadota bacterium | reverse complement strand
CGTTCAGATTGCTACGCTGCTATTGATCGTCATCGTCGCGTTTTTAGTGGCTTATCGCTTTGGCCATGTGCTTAGCAGTCCGGTACAGGACATGGTGTTGGTTCTGCAGGGTGTGGCGCGCTCGCGTGATTATGCCAGCCGCGCAAAGCACTGTGATGTCAGGGAATACAATATCCTTATTGACGCCATTAATGTATTGCTTGCCCGCATGCAGGAATACGTGGTTAAACAGCAACAGTCGGAACAACAGCACCAGGAACTAAACAGTCGACTGGAAGAAGAAGTGGGTCAGCGCACCGTGGCCCTGAAGGAGGCCAATACTGAGCTTATCCAGACTTTAGAAAAACTTCACCAGTTCCAGCGCCAGATTGTAGAGAATGAAAAAATGGCGTCGTTGGGCGATATGGTGGCCGGCGTTGCCCACGAAGTAAATACGCCAATAGGGCTGGGTATCACGGCATCAACCATGATGCTCGACCGTCTGGTGGTATTAGAACAGCAATTTTCCGACAAAACGCTCAAAGCAAGCAGCATGAAACGGTTTATAGAGGAAGGGCGTGAAAACCTGAACATTATTTACCGTAATCTCAACAGAGCAGCCGATCTTATTTCGAGCTTTAAACAAGTCGCGGTTGATCAATCCAGTGAAGAAGCTCGCGACATAAACGTGAAGCAATTAATCGAAGAAACGCTGATGTCGCTGCGCCCAAGATTGAAAAAAGTGACCCATACAATCCACATTGAATGCAACGAATCACTCAACGTAGTGTCAAAAGCAGGCCCAATAAATCAAATTTTAATAAATTTAATCATGAATTCACTCATTCATGCCTTCGAAGGGGTTGAAAATGGGCAAATTGACATCATTGCAGCATTGACGGATGACAAAAAACTGAAAATAATTTACAGGGATAATGGTAGTGGCATACCAACTTCCATTAAAAAGCGCATTTTTGATCCTTTTGTTACAACAAAAAGAGGCCAAGGCGGCTCTGGATTAGGTATGCACTTAGTGTTTAACTTAGTGACTCAGGCTCTGGATGGCAACATCAAACTTGAGAGTGAACCCGACAAAGGCGTGGAATTTACATTGTCTTTTCCGGTTTCAGTAAAAAAATAAACAAAATAGACGCAATTTAGATATTTTTCTTGAACAATGCCTGCTCTAGCGAGTAATTTATTCTAAAGTGGCAGTTAAATTGCAAGACAAAATACGCCAATAACGATATAAATCTGTTAAACTTTGAACAGAAACAAAACAATAGTAAATAGAGTGTGAACATGCAGACGCCCAATATATTGATAGTAGAAGATGAAGTGGTCACTCGTACCACGTTAAAGAGTTTGTTTGAAGCCGAAGGGTATAATGTGTTCGAAGCCGAAAACGGCGAACAAATGCATGATTTCTTTGAAAATCACGCCATTAACCTGGTTATTATGGATATTAACCTGCCAGGTAAAAATGGTCTGATTCTGGCTCGCGAAGTACGCGACCGTAAAAATGTTGGCCTGATCTTCCTGACTGGCCGTGATAACGATGTTGACCGAATTTTAGGGTTAGAGATTGGTGCCGACGATTACCTCACCAAGCCATTTAATCCTCGCGAACTAACGATTCGTGCAAGAAACCTGCTGAGTCGTACTACCAGCAGCGCTGAAGATGACGATTTACCAAGCCGCGTTAGCTTTAATGGCTGGACGCTGGATGGCGACAGCCGTTCACTGATCTCTCCAAGTGGTAACGAGTTCCGCTTGCCGCGCAGTGAATTCAGAGCGTTACACTTGTTCCTGAGTAACCCGGGTAAAATCCTGACTCGCGAACAGCTGATTATGGAAATGACAGGCCGTGAGTTACGCCCGAATGACCGTACTGTTGACGTAACGATTCGTCGTATTCGTAAGCACTTTGAATCTGAGCCAAGCGAAGAAGAGTTGATTGTAACCATCCACGGTGAAGGTTACCGTTTCTGCGGTTCCGTAGATAACTAAAATCAGGCGAAGCATGTGTTTAACGCCGGGCAGCATTAATGCTACCCGGCGTTTTTTGTTTCTGTCAGGAAGCGTTCTTCAATCGAGCTGCAAGGGCTCTTGCTTCTTTCTGGTAGGTGAAACCGGTTTGCTTGTCTAATAATTGCGACACTACCTGCAACGCTTCGTTGTTAAGTCCCAGCTGACTCAGGGTATAAGCCAGAAAATACCCGGTATCCAGGTTGTTTCCATCCAAAGTATGCGCCTCTCTAAGCAGCTTCACAGCGTCCTGAGGGAGATTTTGCAGAGTTAACGACCAACCAGCCAATGATTTCACATAAGGGTCATCAGGCATGCTCTGAGCCGCTATATTGGTATACTCAATGCCTTTGGTTATATCAAAGTGAAAGTAAGCTTGTGCCAGTCGGCGTGCAAATGCCGGTTTCTTATCTTCAGACAGCAAGTTCTCATATAAATACACATAGTGTTTGGCGGCCAACTCGAACTGCTGTTGATAATAATAAAACTGCGCCAACAAATTCCGTGTAAACACCAGGTCAGGTTGCTCCGCCACCCGACGGGACAGGGTTTGCTCAAACTCTTTGACCCCGATGCCGTAGTGGGTCAGCGTGTAGAGCTTGGCATAAACCAGATCATAGCTACTGTTCAGCGACAGCGCCTTGTAATAGTGTGTTCTGGCTAACCTGAGATCACCGGATTGCTCAGCCAGGCGACCTTTTAGTAGCCAGACATCGGCCTGACCAGGATGGTCGCTGACTAATTGCCCCAACACCACTTCGGCCTCGCTAGGTTGATCAGTATTCAGGAAAACCTCGGCAAGCTTAACACCTGCCAAT
>JAYZXK010000099.1:0-8842 GCA_036141415.1 Pseudomonadota bacterium | reverse complement strand
GCAGCCTGTCGCGGCAAGCTACCTGCCGCATTAAACGCAATGCAAGCCAGTGTGGATATTGGTTGTTATGCCGGTAAACGCCGGCAATTACCCTGGTATTTGTTGAGCGCGGCGTTACTCGCAAGCAGTGGTTACCGGGTGTGCCTGCATGGTGCTTCCGAACCCGGTTCAAAACGCTTTTATGCCAGCCATGCCCTGGCGGACTTAGGCCTGCCATTGGCATCGTCGGTGCAACATGCCGGGCAAACCATGGACAGTATGAATGCCTGTTATCTGGACTTAGGCATTGCCTTACCCGAGCTTGATCGCATTATAAAACTGCGTGAATTATTTGGCTTACGGTCCTGTGCCAATACCCTGGCAAGGCTGTTAAATCCAAGTAATGCGCCGTTTGCGATACAAGGAGTTTATCATACCCATCTGGATGAACGGCATGCCAAGGTTAACGAGACGTTTACTGCGCAGAATTCGCTGGTATTTCGTGGTGATGGCGGCGATCCTGAGGTGAATCGTGACAGAGCAACAGATTTGTATTACACCCACAGCGGTGCCACTACCAAACTGGTGTTAGCCGAAGCGGATGGCTGGGCAATGAAGGAGCGCGATTTTTCAGTCGCGACCATGTTAGCGGTTTGGCGGGGCGATTTGGAACATGGCTATGCTCATCAGGCGGTGATTGCCTCGCTGACGGTTTATCTGATCTTGCTGGAAAAGTTAAGCGAGCAGGAGGCTCAACAGCGGGCATCAGAACTATGGCAAATGCGCCATAAGCAGGCATTGCCTTTTCACAGTGAACACTGACAGTGCATAAAATGCACTACGATGAGTCGCTTAATTTCGGCGATAAATAACCGTTTTTTATAACTTGTTGAAATTTATGGTTATTAAATGTTGGCACTAAATGTGTATATATCTTTTTAGCAATACTAGTATGCGCTATACCTAAACAATTTATTAATACCTTGCTGTCTTCTCATGAGGCGAGGTAAACGGCAACGAAGCCCACCCGTTCACAGTGACACTGTCATTTCGAACGGGTGGGTTTTTTTTTGGCTTAAGGAAAGTACATGTTACACAAGACTGTAAAACACAAGTTCAAGCAGGTGGCCGGTTCGCTGACACTGGTTGCGTCATTATTTACTGCCTCAGTGACTACCGTGTCTGCTGAGGATATCGGCTGGCCAGAAAAAGAAGAGCTGAAGTTTGGTTTTATCAAGCTTACCGATATGGCGCCACTGGCGATTGCTTATGAAAAAGGCTATTTCGAAGACGAAGGTCTGTACGTCACACTCGAAGCCCAGGCAAACTGGAAAGTGTTGCTCGACCGCGTTATCGACGGTCAGCTCGACGGTGCGCATATGCTGGCCGGTCAGCCGTTAGGTGCAACCATCGGTTTTGGTACCCAGTCGCACATTATTACCGCGTTCAGCATGGACTTAAACGGTAACGGCATCACCGTTTCTAACGATGTCTGGGCTGAGATGGAAAAGCACATTCCGGTTGAGAATGGCAAACCGGTACATCCGATCAAGGCGGATTATTTAAAGCCGGTGGTTGATAGTTACAAACAAGCGGGCAAGCCCTTCAAAATGGGCATGGTTTTTCCGGTTTCCACGCATAATTATGAGTTGCGTTACTGGTTAGCCGCAGGCGGCATCCACCCGGGCTACTATGCACCGCACAAAGGCGATACCTCGGGCCAAATTGATGCGCAGGCGCTGCTGTCGGTGACGCCACCACCGCAAATGCCAGCAACCATGGAAGCCGGTACCATCTTCGGTTACTGCGTAGGTGAACCGTGGAATCAACAAGCGGTATTTAAAGGTATTGGTGTACCGGTTATCACCGACTACGAAATCTGGAAAAACAACCCGGAAAAAGTGTTCGGTGTGAGCAAAACCTGGGCCGAAGAAAATCCCAATACCCACATTCGCGTGGTTAAGGCGATGATCCGCGCCGCCATGTGGTTAGATGCAAACAACAACGCTAACCGCCCGGAAGCCGTAAAAATCCTGGCCAAGAGCAGCTATGTTGGGGCCGATGCCGACGTTATTGCCAATAGCATGACCGGTACCTTTGAATACGAAAAAGGCGATAAGCGTGAAGTGCCAGACTTTAATACCTTCTTCCGCCACAACGCCACTTACCCGTTCTACAGCGATGCGATTTGGTATTTAACCCAGATGCGCCGTTGGGGACAGATTGCAGAGCCTAAGTCTGACGACTGGTACATGCAGACGGCTAAGAGCGTATATCGCCCTGATATCTACACCATTGCTGCCAAAGCGCTGATCGAAGAGGGCCTGGCAGATCCTAAAGATTTTCCTGACTTCGATACAGAAACCGGCTTTAAGCCGCCGCAAACAGAGTTTATCGATAACGTCACGTTTGATGGCAGCAAGCCTAATGAATATTTAGAGAAATTCTCAATTGGTCTGAAAGGCGACACGGTTTTATAACCGTGTTTCCCAGACCCTCGATGATAAAAGGTAAAGACGATGAGTAAATCGATACCAGTTGTCAGCCATATTGGCCAGATCCGCGGTAAAAATGTGTTAGGGAATATTATGTCCACCGTACCAAAATTACTGATGCCTGTTGTTGGCATATTATTATTCCTCGCGATTTGGAATGTGGTAGCCAAAAACATCGATACGTCGCTGGGGCAGTTTCCTGGCCCGGCACAGGTATGGGAACAAACCTTTACGTTAATCGATGAACACAGCGCGCAGCGTGAAAAAGCAGACGCTTTCTATGCTCGTCAGGAAGAGCGTAACGCAGCACGAGTAGCGAAAGATCCAACCTACGTGCCGAAAATCCGTGATTTCACCGGCGCGCCAACGTTTTTCGATCAGATATGGACCAGTTTATATACGGTGATGGTGGGCTTTTTTATTGCCAGTATCGTGGCGGTGCCGGTGGGGATTTTGTGTGGTCTGAGTAAGTCCGCTTACTCGGCCATGAACCCGCTGATCCAGATTTTTAAACCGGTGTCACCGCTGGCCTGGTTACCTTTGGTGACCATGGTGGTCAGTGCGGTGTATGTTAGCGATGACCCGATGTTTTCCAAATCGTTTATTACCTCGGCTTTTACGGTTTCGCTGTGCTGCTTATGGCCCACGCTAATCAATACTGCAGTAGGCGTTTCTAACATCGATTCCGATCTGGTGAATGTGAGTAAGGTACTGCGGTTAAAGCCATTAAGTCATGTGCAGAAAATCGTTCTGCCGGCTTCTATTCCGATGATTTTTACCGGCTTACGTTTGTCGCTGGGCATAGGCTGGATGGTGCTGATAGCGGCCGAGATGCTCGCCCAGAACCCGGGGCTGGGTAAGTTTGTCTGGGACGAGTTTCAGAATGGCAGCTCAGAGTCACTGGCACGTATCATGGTAGCAGTCATCACCATTGGTTTAATTGGATTCCTGCTCGACCGTCTGATGCTGTCTGTACAGCGTCTGGTGAGCTGGGACAAAAACGCAGTGCTGCGCTAAGCGGCTAATACATTCGAGGAATTAGATTATGCAAAGCAGACATTTAGAACTCAGTCAGGTAGGCATCGATTTTCCGACTCCCAAAGGGCCGTTTACTGCGTTAACTGACGTGAACCTGAAGATTGCCAAGGGCGAGTTTATCTCACTGATTGGTCACTCAGGTTGTGGTAAATCCACGGTACTCAACATTGTAGCGGGTCTGCATCAGGCCACCACCGGCGGGGTTATTCTTGACGGCGCCGAAGTAAAGGAGCCGGGCCCAGAACGTGCAGTGGTGTTTCAGAACCATTCACTGCTGCCCTGGTTATCCTGCTACAAGAACGTTGAACTGGCCGTGAAGCAAACCCAGAAAGGTAAATCCAAACAGGAAATCCGTGACTGGGTAATGCATAACATGGAACTGGTGCACATGACCCATGCGCTGGACAAACTGCCGTCTGAAATCTCGGGTGGTATGAAGCAACGGGTAGGTATTGCCCGGGCGCTGGCCATGGAGCCTAAAGTGCTGTTAATGGATGAACCTTTCGGTGCACTCGATGCACTGACCCGGGCCCATTTGCAGGACTCACTGATGGAGATCCATGCGGATTTGGGTAATACGGTGATCATGATCACCCACGATGTGGATGAAGCCGTATTGTTATCCGACCGTATCGTAATGATGACCAACGGTCCGGCAGCCACCATTGGCGAAATTCTCGACGTTAAACTCGAACGTCCGCGGGATCGTCTGGCGTTGGCTGATAACCCTGAATACAACCACTATCGGCATGAAGTCCTGACCTTCCTGTACGAGAAACAGAAAAAAGTGGAAACCGTTTCCGGCCACAAAAAAGCCAAGCAGTCCGGCGCCAAAAAGAAGTCTGACGCCGCTTAAGTAATCTTAATAAAAACAATTTGTTAGCTCGGCCTTTAAAGGCCGGGCCGGGTATTCTCACGCTCAATTTAGGAATTTATCATGAAAACACAAAGCTCTTTTTTCAAACGCGGCCTGCTGGCTACGGTTATTTCTGCAGCCTTATTACCGGCTGCTCAGGCTGCTACTGAGTGGCATGATGCGTTATCTGACTCCAAGGCATCCGCCAGTTTTCGCCTGCGTTACGAAGGCGCAAATCAGGATAACGCGGCAAAAGATGCCAGTGCGCTGACGCTGCGCACCTTACTTAGCTTTGAATCCGGTGAGTACAACGGCTTTTCATTCAAAGCAGATCTGGAAGATGTGACCATCGTCATGGGGCAGGGCGACTACACCGTTGGCCCGGCTGGTTATAACCCCGGCGAATATTCGGTGATTGCCGATCCGGAAACCACAGAACTGAATCAGGGCTATGTGCAGTTTAAAAATGACGGCCTGACCGTGAAAGCCGGGCGCCAGATTATTGCCCTGGACGGCCACCGTTTTGTTGGCCACGTTGGCTGGCGTCAGGACTGGCAGACCTATGATGCGGTGTCGGTTAACTATAAGGCAAGTGACAAACTGAACGCTTTTTATGCCTATTTAACCAAGCGCAACCGTATTTTTGCTGAAGCAGCTGATATCGACTCAAAAGATCATTTACTCAATGTAACTTACAAAGATGACTTTGGTAAGTTAACCGCTTATGCGTACCTGCTTGAAATGGATAACAATACGGATAATAGCCTGGATACCTACGGTGTGAGCTATGCCGGTGCTTATAAAACGGATTCGGTTAAATGGCTTTACAGCGCCGAGTTTGCTACTCAGTCAAGCGAAGCCGCCGCAACTGATTATTCTGCTACTTACGCAATGTTAGAAGCGGGCGCAGTGGTTTCAGGCGTAACTGCTAAGCTTGGCTATGAGCTGCTTGGCTCTGATGATGGCATGTACGGCTTTGCCACACCACTGGCAACCCTGCATAAATTCAACGGTTGGTCTGATCAATGGTTAGGTACTCCAACGCAGGGTTTACAGGATGTTTACGTAAGTGCCGCAACCAAGTTTGCCGGTGGTAACTGGTTGTTTGTGTATCATGATTTCAGTGCAGACGAAGCGAGCAGCACGGTTGACGATCTGGGTAGTGAGATCAATATCCAGTACACGACCAAAATTGCTGAAAAATTTAGCTTCGGCGCTAAATATGCCAATTATTCAGCAGGCGACATTAAGGTAGATACTGATAAACTATGGGTATGGATAGCCACTAAGTTTTAATCGATAATGACAGCAGCCGCTATAGATAAGCTGATCCAGCAGCCTCCGCACCACAGCCTGGGATTCATCCTGGCCGGAGGCAGCTCCAGACGCATGGGAAGTGATAAAGCACAACTCAAAGTGGGTCAGCAAACTATGCTGGACATCGCTTCTGGTGTACTTCGTACGGCGGCGGTGAATCAGCATTTTGTGGTGGGCGGTGCTCTAGCTGATTACGTCGAACAACAGTCAGGGCAGGGGCCTGCCAGTGCCATTTGTGATGTGCTGGCGGGTTTTTCTGTTACAGAGGATAGTCAGGGACTGGCGTTGTTTATGCCGGTTGATATGCCCAGACTTTCTGTTGACAGCATTAATACCTTGCTTGAGTGTGCCAGGCATAACCAACAGACTGTCTATTACAGCGCGCACTACTTACCCCTGGTTATCCCGGTCACCGCCCAGACTCAGGAGTCTGCGCGGAGGCTTATTGCCGCTGACTCGTCGCCCTCGGTACGTAAATTACTGGCCTGCCTGAATGCCCAGCCCATGGCATTTAATGGCAAAGCGGATGAGCTGTTAAACATTAATCGCCCTGAAGAACTTGCAAAATTAAGTTCTTAACAGGGCTTCCTTCACTTTCTCGGGCAAGGCACTGGTGAAGTCTGCCAGCTGTTGTTGGTTGTCTTTTACCGCCATATATTGGTGGGTATAGTAGAGCACGGTAATCCAGGCCATATCATTTTCTTGCGGCACATTCTGAATGACCAGCAATGGTTTAACAACCTCTTGCGGGAAACACCATAAGGTCAGCAAAAACACCGTAATAAGTATATCCGGATGGCTACTCACCTGTTTTAACTGAGAAGCCAGCTCAGGCGAGTTTGCTTCAATCATGGCTAGTACCAGCCGACCTGTACCGTTTAATACTGCCGCGGTAAACACCTGTTCCCGACACTTCGCCGAACAATTTAGTGCGGTCGCCAACACTTTCCCCTTCGCGGCCATCTGACGGGTATTTTCACACACTTGTCGGTGGCGGGAGGCAGGCATAAGGTGAGCGGTTGCAGTTTCCAGCACAAAACTAATGGTCAGCGCATAGAGCAACTGAGTACCGAGTCGACTGATGGCTTCTTCCAGGGTGTCGGTGGTGCGCTGGAAACCCAGGTATGCTGAATTAGCAACCTGCAGGATACGCGCGCCTATCAATGGCTCTTCAAGAATGATAGTGGCAATCTGACTGGTGCTGGTGTATTCATCATTTAGCGCGGTGCGCAGTTTCTCAATGATTTCAGGTAATACTGGGAGTTGGCTTAACCTAGCCAGGCATTGCTGTTGGGCTTGAGTCAGCGGCAAAGCTTTGAGTTTTTCCACATGGCTTAACAGCTCACCAAGGAGTTCGTCAGAAAAAGGTTTATTGAGCAGGCTGTGGGCATTGCCACTGTTGCCGAGCAGAATTTCATCACGGGTGTCGCCGGTCATAAGCACCCGAATTGACAATGGATACTTTTGAGCGACTTGCTCGAGTACCTCTGCGCCGCTGATCCCTGGCATTCTATAGTCGCAGAATACGATATCCGGATGTGCCTGTTCGGGCAGAGCTGACTGCCATGTTAGCGGCTGATTGATGAAAGTGGTATCCCAGTTTGGGATAAGGCGTCGTGACGTGCGCTTAATTGCTTTCAGCATCAGTTCATCGTCGTCGATAAACACTGCGTGGTAATTATTCGTCATCGTTGCGCCTCTGCCTACCTCAAAGCGATGGTTACCAACACGCCATTAATTGGCATAAATTGTTATGCCTAAGTATACGATATTTTTTTGCAAGTTTACTGTTCGTATCCTATATAAATCAATGTGAAAATTAAAATAACAAGTCATTATTGCGCAATATGTGACAATTGTGACGTTTGAAGGGTTTTGGCTATGCATATCAGTGTCAATCGCTTCCCCTTGGATGCAAACGGAACCTATGGCGAAACGAGCGCGATATCCGATTTGGAAAAAGCTGACATCAATATCGCTTTCGGCGATGTCGCGGCGGTGACCGCTCTGGCAGGGGCCAGTAAGACTGACAAGATAGGTGCCGGTACGCGATGGATTGCATCTTCGAGTTGCCTGGGCGCAATGAGTCATTTGGGGACTGATAAAGGTGAAAGTTGCCTGCATGTATTGTCTGTGGCGAACATTGATGGCGGCGCGGGCGTGGCCTCAGCAGAACTGGTGCCCGGTAAGGCGAGGTCTATTGCCGAGCAAACGCTGGTGCATGCGATGCAGGACGCGGGCAGGCTCGGTGAAATGCCGTCATTGGTTTGGCTAATTGTTGCGCCGGGAACTGAAGAAGAAGTGCTTAACGGTCTGCATAGCGTGCTGGGTGACGGCGTGCCGATATTCGGCGGCAGCAGTGCCGATAACAGTATCGAAGGTAAATGGGTGCAATTTGATGGTCGTGAACTGCATCATAATGGTATTGTCGTTGCGGTACTTTACATGAGTGAGCCAGTGTCCTGTTATTTCAGCTCGGGTTACGAGCCCACCGAATTGTCTGCTCAAGTTACTGCCGGAGAAGGTCGAACAGTTTACACCCTCGACGGCGAACCGGCTGGTACTATTTACAATCGCTGGCTTAACCTGATGGGGCAAACACCACTGAAACCGGGCAATATACTGCAGGCAAGCACCTATTTTCCGATTAGTCGTCAGCAGGGTGCAATGAGCCTTGGTGTGCCACTGCTTAGTCATCCGGCACGACTGAATAACGATGGTAGCATTGAGCTGTTTGCCAGCCTGGAAGTCGGTGAGCAGATCACGCTGATGAGTGGTCAACCGGAAAATCTAATCAGGCGCGCAACTGAAGTGACGGAAGTGGTGCTAAGAACCCATGAGCTGAATTATGAATGTCGCCCTAAGGCGTTAATCATTGTTTTTTGTGGTGGCTGTATGCTGGCTGTTAAGGAGCATCTTGATGAGATACAGCGTTCGTTGTTGGCACTGGTTCGGGATGTGCCATTTATAATGGGGTTTACTTTTGGCGAGCAGGGGTGTTTTTCCGACGGCATCAGTCGCCACGGTAATCTGATGATCTCTGCGACGGCGATAGGATAAGTAAATCTGTGACCGATGTAGAAAAACTCCACGAAACGATTCAAAAACTCAGGTATGAGAATGGCCAGTTGCAACGTTTTAAGCAAATTAATCAATT
>JAYZXK010000098.1:0-4444 GCA_036141415.1 Pseudomonadota bacterium | reverse complement strand
TCATGGATGAGGATTCAGTCAATGCGGCACAGGGATGTGCCGTCATTGACGGTCTAGTTTGTTCTGCCAGGGACGATGGCGCTTTTCACTGATAAGGGCTGCGGGGAGTCCAGAGGGTGTCGCACAACACCCTTTGGTCGCCGCCGGCGACTCCGGCAACGCTTTATAAACATCTTTCTTTGCCTGCTAATTTCTATGGGGGCAAAGCCCTACCTCAAATGATAACGAACTATTGAAGCCGGTGGTTTAGAGCTGAAAAGAAAAGGGCTGCCAGTGCAGCCCTTGTTTTAATGAGATAAGTATCGCTAGTTAACCAGCCCAAGTAAGGTCAGCACTGCAATAACAGACAACAGCAGCATGACATTGCGCTTCGCCAGCGTCACCAGGGCCTTAGGTTCACAGGCCGGATCCGCCTGTTGTGATTCAGTGAAGTCGACATCTTCAGCTTGAGCCGCAACTTCGGTTAAGACTTTTTCGCCGGCGATGGAAGGATGCGTCAGGTAACTTAGCCATGTCGGCAGTGCGCGGGAAAAGTGGCCCACCAACAACAATCCGAATGCAGTAATACGTACCGGGAGCCAGTCCAGAATATGCATCCAGGTGGCCATCCCTTTTTTACGTTCATCGTCACTTTCACACCACAAGCGGAAACATTCCCGGCTGGTCACGTACGCCATTGCACCGGCAGCACCAAATACGGTAAAAAAGATAATCACTGCCGCGTAATGCTGATAGTTTAACCACAGTAAGTGCTGACCAAAACTTTTCCCTTGTTGGGTAGGCTCGTCGGCAACTTCCAGCGAGGTACAGTGGCCCAACTCACGGGTATATAAATGGCAGGCTTCCAGATCGCCGCGTTCGGCGGCCTGTAAAAATGAACGATAGGTATTGCGTAACGGCTCACTGCCCAGGCACAAAAACAATATAATACTTTGTAATACAAAGCTGATAAAACCACCAAATAACCACTGGCACACTAAAAAGGTTACCAATACCGGCAGCGCTATTTGCAATACCAGTTGAATAGGCACGCTTTGTTTGGCTATCCAGTCCTGCCCCTGTGTCCATTGCAGGTACTGGCCCAGGTGATGTTCAACATGCCATACCGGCTGTTTACGGAGCGCTCTTTCCAGCGACAACACTAACAGCAAAATGATTAACACCATGGTGGTTTTATCCTTTCATATATTGACTTAACGACTGGCGATAGCCAGCCCAGTTAAATGCCACGCCCGGGTCGGTTTTACGTCCGGGTGCAATATCGTTATGCCCCACTATTCTGCCCAGTGTTATAGCCGGATACAACGAAATTATCTGCGCGCTCACGGCTTGCAGCGATTGATACTGGGCCTGGGTATACGGCTGCTCGTCAGTGCCTTCGAGTTCTATCCCAATAGCAAAGTCGTTACACTTTTGCCGGCCCTGAAAACTGGATACTCCGGCATGCCATGCCCGCTTATTAAAAGGCACATATTGTTCTACCGTGCCATCACGGCGAATTACGCAGTGAGCCGATACCCGCAAGTGAGCGATTTCGGCATAAAAGGGATGCTCATCAGGGTTCAGGGTGCCGGTAAACAACTGCTCGATGCCTTTGGTACCAAACTGCCCTGGCGGCAACGAGATGTTGTGGATCACCAAAACGCTCACTGCGCTTTCATCTGGCCGCTCATCAAAAAAAGGCGATGCCTTTATTATTGCGTCTTTATATTGATAAGAAAAACTCATAGTAGTGAATTTTTTAAGTAATTCATTAGAATAGTGTGACAGCGAAGTCGCCGGTTGACAATCTAAAGGCAAGGTATGACCCAACAAAGCACTGACACCAGTAAAGCCGCCAAGTGGATGCTTATTCTTGCCTGGGCCTGTTTATTTGGTCTTTTAACTCTGGTATTTGGTGATTTGCTTGACCAACAGGCAAACCCTAATCAGCAGCCGGTAAGTATAATGCGAGGCGAGCAAATCGAGATTCGGCTGGAACAAAATCGTCAGGGCCATTATGTTGTCAGTGGTAGCATCAATGGCAAGCCAGCAGTTTTTCTGGTTGATACCGGTGCCACCAGCGTTTCTATTCCGGCCCATCTGGCTGATGAGTTTAACCTGCCCCGGGGCCGCAGCGGTATGGCTTCCACAGCACACGGCCGGGTTAAGATTACGCTTACCGAAATTGCCACGCTAACGCTGGGCGGCATTACACTGCAAAATGTAGCGGCGAATATTAACCCTGGCATGCAAGGCGAGCAGATTTTGCTGGGTATGAGCGCCCTAAAACAGTTAGAATTCACCCAACGAGGGGAAACCCTCATTCTCCGTACCCTATAAAAAGAAGTATTACTGTGAGTCAACAATCATTGCCATCCCAACAAAGCATTCAGCAACAAGTTACCCAGGCGCTGGCCGAAGACCTCGGCGGCACGCCGGAAGCCAGTGCCGATATTACAGCTAACCTGATCCCTGTCGCTCATCAGGCAACGGCGACGATTATCACCCGCGAAGACTGTGTGGTATGCGGTGTAGCCTGGGCCCAACTGGCATTCAGCCTGGTGGATAGCAGTATCGAACAAAGCTGGCAGGTAGCAGATGGTGATAAAATACCCGCAGACTCTGTACTGGTTTCATTAAAAGGGCCAGCCAGAGCACTGTTAACAGCCGAACGCACTGCCCTTAATTTTTTGCAACTGCTATCAGGTACTGCTACAGAAACCGCTTTTTATGCCAGTTTGCTGGCAGGATCTGACACTCGTATTCTTGATACCCGCAAAACCATCCCGGGGTTACGGCTGGCCCAAAAATACGCCGTAGCCTGCGGCGGCGGCAAAAACCATCGCATTGGCTTATTCGACGCCTTCCTTATAAAGGAAAACCATATTATGGCCTGTGGCGGCATTGCCCAGGCCATTAGTACAGCCAAAACGCAAGCGCCCGGTAAACCGGTTGAAGTGGAAGTAGAAAACCTTGAGGAATTGCAACAGGCAATTGATGCCGGTGCCGATATCGTGATGCTGGACAATTTTACTAATGAACAGATCCAACGCGCAGTTAGCCTCACGCAAAAACGGTGTAAACTGGAGGTGTCGGGTAATATTACTTCTGAAAGGTTATCTTCTCTGGCCTTACTGGGCGTGGATTATATCTCTTCAGGGGCGCTTACCAAGCATGTCAAGGCGGTTGATTTGTCTTTACGAATAAATTTGTAATAACGGCTAACCGCCTGAATTTCCTGGCTTAGGTATCTTTACGTATGCGGGGTTGTACAAATAGGTAGCAGTTTCCAACACTTGAGTATAATTCCTAATACTTGTCAGATGCTTAGATGGTTCTATACTGAGAATCAAGTACCGGGGACGTAAGTGACGACGCCTCAGGTATCAACCTTAACTTTATTAAATGCTGACATTTTATTGTTTTGCGACCCGGAGAATGTGACCATGAAAAATATCAAACTGAACAACAAAGGCTTTACCTTAATCGAACTGATGATCGTTGTTGCCATCATCGGTATTCTGGCAGCGGTAGCATTACCTGCTTACCAGACTTACACTAACAAAGCGAAATTCTCAGAAGTTGTAGGTGCAACTCAATCTCTGAAAACGTCGATTGAAATCTGTGCTCAAACTGAAGGCGCACTGGCTTCATGTGCTCACGGCAACAACGGTGTTCCAATTGCGATTAACGCTACCAACTCTAACCAATACGGTAACGTTGACTCTCTGGTATGGGATGAAACTGCAGGAACTATCACTGCCACTGCAGTATCTGGTGGCGGCCTGAATGGTGAGACTTACATCCTGACAGGTACTTTTGCAAACGGCCAAATCACTTGGGCTGAATCAGGTACTTGTGGCGCAGCGTCAATCTGCTAAATAAGAATCTACCTCAAAGCCCAGTTTTCACTGGGCTTTTTGCTTTCTGAACAGTGAGAAATAACGATGGCTAAAGAACAAGCGTTAACCACCTACACCTGGCAAGGCAAAAATGCTAAAGGTCAAACCATTAAAGGTGAAACCAGTGCCAAATCTGTTCAGGAAGCAAAAAACCTACTCCGCCGCCGCGGAATATCGGCGACCAAAGTCAGAAAGTTATCCAAACCATTATTCGGTCGCGGCGGCGATAAAATAACGCCTGCTGATATTTGTGTTATCACCCGCCAGATGGCCACTATGCTGGCAGCGGGTGTTACCCTCATACAAACCATCGATATGCTGGCGGCGGGTCATTCAAAAGCCTCCATGCGTAAAGTACTCATTCAGATTGGTGACGACGTAAAAGCCGGTACGCCGCTGTCGAATGCGTTGCGCAAACATCCAAAATATTTTGACGATTTATACTGCGATCTGGTGGAAACCGGCGAGCAGTCAGGTGCGCTGGAAACTATCTATGACCGGATAGCGGTTTACAAAGAAAAAGCCGAAGCACTTAAATCCAAAATTAAGAAAGCCATGTT
>JAYZXK010000097.1:0-2532 GCA_036141415.1 Pseudomonadota bacterium | reverse complement strand
CTGTTTAGGGCCAAACCCCGTGGATTTTGAGCGCACTGTAGTATGGGAAGAAGTGAGTCAAAATATTCTAGGTCAGGAGTTTTACCGCAATACGTTCAGTAAAACTTATTATTATACTGTTGCCCAGCGACATGCGGATTTGTTTGCCCAATTAGGTCAGGGAACGAGTGCCGGCAGCCTGGAAGCAATGGGCTCCATTTATGGCGCATTTGGCCTGATTTCTCAAGATATACAGCAATCAATATTTACGCTGAGTGGCAATTTACGTGGTGTAACCAATGTGATGCAGCGCTATGAATGTGACAGTGAAGAAATGCAAACGCTGGAGAAGTCGCTTCTTGATATTACGCGTTCACGACTTTAAGTGATTAGTGATGATAGCTTTCATCAATTGCAGGCAACACAGAATAAAAAAGGAGGGTAACAGTCGTTAACTTGCTTTATAAAGCTATCGGTTATTTTGCAAAAATCCGCTGAATTGCCAAATAACGCAAGGTGGATCCCTTATAAGATAATTTTATCTCGCAGCGATATTCATACTATGGCTGACAAGTTTACCTATCTTTAACAGTGATGTTTTCGCTCGCAGCGAGTTCAATCATTGAAAAGCAGCAGGAATAGTGAGATGAAGTGTAATCAAAAAGTTATTGGTGCAGTGCTGGCATCCGTATGGCTGACAGGATGTTCAGGCACCAAGAACTCAAATAACAACGAGGTAGCAAACACCTGTCCCTTGCCGACAACATTTCAGTGGCAAGCCAGTAAAGCATTGGTTTCGCCTAACGAGGGAATATTCGGTATTAAAGATCCATCTGTCGTGTACTACGATGACGAATACCATATCTGGGCCACCATAAACGATGGCTCCTGGAAATCGGTGTACTTTCACTTTGCCGACTGGCAAAGCGCGTCTGAGGCTGTTCAGCAACCTATGAATGGTACCACGGTGGGCAACACGGTTGCGCCCCAGGTGTTTTATTATCGCCCGCACAATCTGTGGTATAACTTTACGCAATGGGGGCGGGGCTATGCAACAACCCGCGATATTACTGACATTAATAGCTGGACACCCAGGACAGATTTTTTACAGGATGGTCCCCCCGTTGAAAAAGGTAAACCTGAGTTGGATTACTGGGTAATTTGTGACGATGTTAACTGCCATTTATTCTTCTCCAGAGACGATGGCGTGCTGTATAAATCAAAAACCTCCAGAGAAAACTTTCCAAACTTTGTAGGCTATGAAGTCGTCATGGAAGACCATCGTGGAAACGGCAATAGTTTTTTATTTGAAGCAGCCAATGTTTATAAAGTAGATGGCACCGATCAGTACCTGTTATTGGTAGAAGCTTTTAACAGTGAGGACGGTGCTTATGGCCCGCGGTTTTTCCGTTCCTGGACGGCCACAGATTTAGATGGGCCCTGGACACCGTTGGCCGATACCGAACAAAACCCCTTTGCCGGCAACGCCAATGTAGACTGGGCTGAAGGCAAATGGGCCGACGGCATTAGCCACGGTGAAATGATCCGCTCCGGATACGATGAATATCTCACCATTGACCCGTGTAATTTACAGTTTGTTTTCCAGGGCGACTCCGGCCCATCACTAAATGGTGGGTATGGCGGTGAGCCCTATAAACTAGGCGTGTTGACACTGAAGTAAACTAAAAATTTTGCTTTGAAATAAGCCGCTAACTCAACCTATAACTGTAAGCGGTTGAATTAAAATATTAAAATAAAGTACGAACTATTGAGGTTTTATAACAAAACAGGACTCTTGACAGAGTCCTGTTTAAGTAAATCCAAAGACTATTTTCGGGTATAGATATCTTTGAAATACAACATCTCTAAAACCCGGTTTGATGCCCCGTTATAGAACCCCGTTTCTATCTCATCAGTTCTGGGATTTCTAAATGTCCCAAAAACAATGTCAAAAATAGGTAAATCGCTGTAGTTATGTTGATGAATTCCCTTACCATGGTGAACTCTGTGACTTTCTGGCCGCTGGATCACATAGCCCAACCAGTAGGGGGTTTTAATATTACTGTGCTGAAATACAGCTAAAAACTGGCTGATAAAAAGGAAGTAGGTTGCTGCTTCTGGTGAGACGCCTACCACAACGACCAAACTTATACTGCCGAGCAGCGTAAATCCAATCATATCAAGAGGGCTAAAATAGAACGCTCCAATCGAATCAACGACTTCAGCACTGTGATGCATTTGGTGGAATATCCGCCATAACCAGTCGGATTCATGCATAGCTCTGTGCCATATATAGATTAATAATTCAAAAATAAACAGGGCGGTAAAAGCGCTAAGCCAAGCGTTGGATTGGGTTAAGTCAAAGAGTTGATAACTTGCCAGATAATTATCCCATATGAGTGGCAAGTAACTGGCCAAGTAAAAATAACTAATTAACGCTATAGTACATTTCAGGTACCAGGCTTTGGGGCGCTGCAAATTTTTGCCAGGGAATAAGTGCTCTATTAAAAATAGCCCGCAATACATTGCTAAGAGACCCAGTGAAATGGGCTC
>JAYZXK010000096.1:0-3291 GCA_036141415.1 Pseudomonadota bacterium | reverse complement strand
GTGGCAAGCCCACGAATTTGCGCCGGTGTTACATGATAATTCATTATTTTTTGACGATGACGGCCGTGTATACATGATATACGGCGGCGGCAAGATTTCTCTGGTTGAGCTTAAATCTGACGCGTCAGATATCAAGCCGGGTGGTACACATAAGGTCATCATCGAAAATGTTAACAAGGCTTTTGGTGAGAATGAGGTTGGCGGGCTGCCGGGTGAAGGTTCGCAAATGCACAAGATTAACGGTAAATACTACCTGTTTACTATTGCCTCGCCGAAGAGTCGTTGGGCTCGCTCAGTTATTATTAATCGCGCTGACAACATTGAAGGTCCTTATGAAAGTCGTGTGGCACTCGACTATGCGCACATTGCGCAGGGCGGGTTGGTCGATACCCCTGAAGGTGACTGGTATGCCATGCTATTTGGCGATAGGGGCAGTGTAGGGCGTATTCCGTATCTTGTACCGGTTTCCTGGCAGGATGGCTGGCCGGTACTCGGCGAAGACGGTAAAGTGCCGGAAAAATTGCCGCTACCCGATAATACAGCCGGTATTAAGGGTATTGTCGCCTCAGACGACTTTGAAAGAAGCGCAGGGCAGCCAGCATTGCCGCTGGTGTGGCAATGGAATCATAACCCGGATAACGCCAATTGGGCGGTGCTGGATAATCCCGGGCGCTTAAGACTTACCACCGGGCGTACCGATAAAACCGTACTTACAGCCAAAAACACACTGACGCAAAGAACTTTTGGTCCTCGTAGTTCTGCAACCACGGCAATTAATGTTCAGCACATGAAGGCGGGGGATGTTGCCGGGTTGATTGCGCTGCAAAATAAATATGGTTATGTAGCGGTGAAGGCCGGTAATAACGGGCAGAGGTCTCTGGTTATGGTGCGCTCTATTCTGGGCATCGACAATGAAGACGAAAAGCAAGGGATCGTTGGCGTGCACCAATTAAGTCAGCGCTATGAAACTCTCGCTATACTGCCGGTAAAACAAGACCGGGTTTATTTACGAGTCGATACGGATTTCAAACGTGACATGGCTTTGTTTTATTACAGTCTGGATGGCGAGCGCTGGCATCAAATAGGCGAACCGTTACAAATGCTATATACCTTTACCAAGCACTTTATGGGGTATCGCTACGGGCTCTTTAACTATGCTACGGAGCAGGCTGGCGGCTATGTTGAGTTCGATTATTTTAAAATAGGAACAACCTACGATAAGCCTTTTTAAGCTATCCGGCTTTAATGTTGACCTTCCACGGTGGGTTTAAGCGGTTCTCGCCGGCCCGGTATAGCTTAATTTTATTGCCCGACGGATCTCTCAAAATGGCTTCTTTCCACAGGTAACGTTGCTCTGTGGGCGGTTGCTCAAAAACGATACCCTTTTCAAGTAACTCCTCGTAGAGCTCATCGAGCCCTTCATGCTCAAAATAAATCACCGTAGGATTGGTTATCTCAGTATCTTCCAGCGACAGTGAGAAGGTAGAATCGCCATCAGGGCAACTAAAGCGTGCATAGTGAGGCGTATCAACAATCTGGGTAAAGCCCAGGGTTAAATAAAACTGCACTGCTTGTGACATGTCCTGCACCGGCAGGGTGACCTGATTGAGCTCCATATCGTAAGTTTCTCCAACTGGGTTAATAATGCTTTTTGCGGGTGTACCAGTGCACCATATAAAATAACACCGCCCCAAGCATACCACTGTAGAGGCAGAGCTTGTGCAGAGTACTCACTGATATTATTGCCAGTAATGGGTTAGCTAGCGTTAGCGGATACGCGGGCTGGACATCCCCATGCATGATGGCATCCAGTCCTACATGGCTGTAACTGCCAATAAAGGCGCTCAGAAATGCTACCCACCAGGCGATATCTATTGGCTGCGAGGACTTGGCGATACCGATTATTTTAAGGCCAAACTCGGATAAATATTTGCCGGTTAATGCGGCAAATATAGCAATGAGTGAACTGCCGATTATGGTGTGAGAAAAACCGTGTAGGTGGCCGTGGCCCACAATCATCACCCACAGCGGCTGCACGTCCATCACAATTTGCGTCCAGCCAAATACCATCAAACTAAAGCTACCTTGCAGCAGCGCTTTAATCAGCAGGCCCGGGCCCATGTGTACAGGTGTAAATGGCATTACAGGTTCTGGTTATCAGTTAAGTGGTGGCTATTAATCCGGCTCTCGGCGTTTTGCCGGGCGTTTGGTTTTCTTACTATCATCCGACTTGTGCCAAACAGAGATGCGGCCGCCTGACTTAGTCCGTTTTTCATCAGGCTTGTTGGTCGCTCCCGGGCGCTTGGGTTTAACTTTCTTTTTCAGCGATTTTTTGATGGCTGGCGAGTTAACCGGTGCACCATTGTCGGTTACCGGTGAAGCGACATCGGGTCTTAATTTACGGGCCAGACCAAGCAGAAAATACCGCAGTACCTGATCGCCGCAGGGTTTAAAATTGCGATGGTCGGGCTTACGGAAAAACGCCGACATTTCGCCTTTACTCATATTGAAATTGCCGAGCTTCATCACTTCCAGCATATCGTCGTCACGAAACGACAGGGCGATTCGCAGTTTGCGCAGAATTTCGTTATTGCTTAAAAACTCCCCCTTGGCCAATTGCGGTGGCGGTGTATCAGACTGGGCTCCGCGCATTTTAATGATCAGACCATCCAGAAACATCGCCATCACGCTGTCCCGGCAGGGCAGGAAACCGGGTTCTTCTTCTTTACGCATGTTGGCTTTCAGATACTCAATATCCATTTTATAGCCAGCTAGCTTAAAAATATTCAGGGCGGCGGTATCGTCTATTCGCAGGGCGAAGCGCACTCTGCGCAAAACATCATTGTGGTTCATATTGATTGGGACTTATAAGTTGTCGAAGGTCTGTCGCGCCAGGGGACATTTGCGTGTCGCATGCAGCAGGATGAGCCAGTAAGGCAGCCAGACCCTAAATAGGTGGCGGTAAGTGCCACGTCACTGGTTAACAGTATACGTTAATTCTGCCTTACGCGTATTCTTAGTTGCTGACCTCAGCAAATTTTTAAACGAGACTGTGCTGAATCTATCCCAGCAGGGTCTTTGCCTCCGCCACAATACTGTTAACCAACACGTGCTGAGCACGGTTTTTACCGGTAATGGCATAAAAACGCTCGGTAATATCGGTAATTTCGCCAATGCATGACACGTTATAAAAATCAGCCACGTGGTCGGCAATTGCTGATGGCGCGCAAAACACGCCAAAGCCCTCGCTGCCAAATACTTTAAGCAGCGCGCTGTCGTCAAACTCTGCGA
>JAYZXK010000095.1:0-2917 GCA_036141415.1 Pseudomonadota bacterium | reverse complement strand
AAATGGTCTTCCAGACGGATCCCGAACTCGCCCGGCACCACTATCATTGGCTCATTGCTAAAGCACATGCCCGGGGCTAATGGCTGCGGATTGTCTTTAACCAGATAAGGCCATTCGTGGATATCCATGCCAATGCCATGGCCGGTGCGGTGAGGTAATCCCGGCAAATCGTAATCAGGTCCAAGGCCAGCACTTTCCAGACTAACCCGGGCCGCGGCATCAACGTCACCACAGGGCGAGCCATTGGCCGCCGCAGCAAACGCCGCCAGTTGCGCGTCTTTTTCGGCCTGCCACAGGCGGGCCTGTTTTTCGCTGGCTCCACCAAAGGAATAGGTGCGGGTAATGTCTGACAGGTAGCCATGTAACTTACAACCGGTATCGATAAGCACCAGATCGCCGGGCTTTAATACCTGCGGATCTTTTACGCCATGGGGAAAAGAGGTGGCTTTGCCAAACAGCACAATACAAAAATACGAACCGCTGGCGCCGACCTTTTTATGCGCTTCATGAATAAACTGTTCTACCTCGGTGGTTGTGATCCCTTCATGTAATATACTGGCGGTTGCCTGATGGACTGCCAGTGTCATGTCCATGGCGCGCTGAATAAGCGCCAGCTCACTGGCCGACTTATGCATACGGCAATGGGCTGTCACGCCACTGGCGTTAATGATCTCAATATCCGGCATGGCTTTGTTAAAACCATCGACAATAAAAAACGCTGTGGCTTCATCCACACCCAGAATATCGCCGCCACTCAAACCGACTTGTTTTAATACTTCGGCGACCAGCGCATAGGGGCTTTCATGCTCCTGCCATCCTACAATGTCGCCAGCAATCACCTGACGCTCCGACAGCGAGTCAATCTCAAACAAAGGAGCAATATAAACTACCTCACCACTGGCGGGCAGAATAGCGCCTACCAGGCGTTCGCTGGCATACCAGTCCATGCCGGTAAAATAACTCAGGTTAGTGCCGGCATTGAGATAGATGGCCGCAATCTGATGCTCACGCATATAGCGTTGCGCTTTGTCGATACGGCTGGTGTATTCGGCTTTATCTACCGGGCGGGTGTCTTTTGTCATGTCGGTCAGTGTTGCCAGTGCCGACGCTTTGCTTGCCCCGCCTATACCTTTTTGCATGCCTTACTCCTGTGAAAAATTCCGGCTTTCAGATAGCGCTCACTATAACTTATGCGCCTGGCTGGCGACAGGCAGCCGCCCGGGATTTGGTCTACCCAGACCGGCAACCTGACGGTTTCCTCTCGCTCAGGGCGTTTCACTGAGGCAGTATGAGTAAGATACGATAGAATGAATGATATCCGCATATAACAAAAACAGGAGACTCTGGTGCTCACAGCTCAATCCCCCAACCCAGTAAAAATAGTCGCTTTATCTGTAATGATGGCGTGTTCGGCCATCGGTGTAACGGCTTGCTCTTCCACTTCTTCGCCGTCAGCCACCACCAGTGTGGTTCAGAATACCGCCGACAGCCGCTTTGAAGCGCTGTATGAGGCAGAGTGGGCGTGGCGCCAGAATAAAGACGCAACCGATGAGAACAGTAATACCACCAGCGCGCCGTCAAGCCTGCCGGATGTCAGCATTCCTACTCAGCAAAAACGTCTTGCCCGTTGGCAGGAGACCCTGGCACAGCTCGACGCTATCGACGTAGAAGCCTTATCGGAAACCAATCAAATCAACTACGCGGTGTATCGCCTGCAAATTGAAAACCTGATTGCCGACCAGCAGTTTAAAACCTACGAAAAGCCATTACTTGGTGATACCGCGTTCTGGAGCAACCTGGCCTATATCACCCGTGAAACTTTTCATAGCGAGCAGGATTTCGAGAATTACATTCAGTGGCTGCAAGACATGCCGCGCTATTTCGATCAGCAGATTGCCAATATGAAGCTTGGCCTGGCGCGTAAGTTTACGTTACCGAAGATTTCTTTACAGGGCCGCGATGCATCAGTGATCTCGGTAGTGGAAGCAAAAGGCGCGGACAACATGTATTTCAAGCCGTTTAAGAAAATGCCTTCCCGCTTAAGTGAGGAAAAACAAGCGCAATTACAGGCCAAAGCCAAAGCCGCTATCGCCGAATATGTTATTCCGGCTCATCAGACATTGCTGACTTTCTTGCAGGAAGACTACATTCCTAATGCTCAGCCTTCGATTGCCGGTTATGACCTGCCCGATGGCAAAGCCTATTATCAGGCGCAAATTAAAAAGTACACCACGCTGGATTTGAGCGCCGAGGAAATCCATCAGATTGGTTTGGATGAAGTCGCCAAGATCCGCCAGCGCATGCATGAAGTAATGGCCGAGGTAGGCTTTGACGGTGACTTGCAGGCCTTTTTAACCTTCCTGCGTACCGACGAACAATTTTATGTTGATACCCCACAGGCACTGCTCGACCGCGCAGCCTGGACTGCCAAGGAATTTGATGGCGTGGCAGACCAGTGGTTTGGTCATCTGCCCCGCAAACGTTTTGCCATCATCAAAGTACCCGACGATATTGCGCCGTTTTATACCGCTGGCCGTGGCGGCCCGGGCACCTATTGGGTAAATACCTATGACCTGCCTTCCCGCCCTCTGTACTCACTGCCGGCACTTACGCTACATGAATCTGCACCAGGCCACGCGTTCCAGATGCCTCTGTCACTGGAAAACGACGCCATCCCTGAGTTCCGCCGTAAGAGCTATATTTCAGCCTTCGGTGAAGGCTGGGCGCTGTACAGCGAATTATTAGGTGAAGAAATGGGCCTTTACCATACGCCTTATGAGGTGTTTGGCATGCTCAGTTACCAGATGTGGCGAGCAGCTCGTTTAGTGGTGGATACCGGTATCCATGCCAAGGGCTGGACCCGTAAAGAGGCGCAGGACTTTATGAAAGAAAATACCGCGCTGTCGATTCATGAAAT
>JAYZXK010000094.1:0-6492 GCA_036141415.1 Pseudomonadota bacterium | reverse complement strand
GGCTGCGCAATTTAACCGCGATAGCTTTGCGGTAGTCGACCACTACACCTACGCATTCCTGGGCGATGGCTGCCTGATGGAAGGTATCTCTCACGAAGCAAGCTCACTGGCCGGTACTCTGGGCCTGAATAAGCTGATTGCGTTCTGGGACGACAACGGCATTTCTATCGACGGTGAAGTAGAAGGCTGGTTTACCGACGATACTCCAAAACGTTTCGAGTCTTATGGCTGGCATGTGATCACCGATATCGACGGTCACGATCCTGAAGCGATTAACAGCGCCATTGAAGCAGCCAAAGCGGAAACCGGCAAACCTACGCTGATCTGCTGTAAAACCGTTATTGGTTTTGGCTCACCTAACAAGCAGGGTAAAGAAGACTGCCACGGTGCGCCATTAGGTGATGATGAAATTACCCTTACCCGTGAAGCACTGGGCTGGAGCCATGCACCGTTTGAAGTGCCGGCTGATATCTATGCCGGTTGGGATGGCAAAACCAAAGGCGGCGAAGCGCAACAAGCCTGGAATGAGCTGTTTGCAAAATACGCCGAAGCCTACCCGGAGCTGGCTGCTGAACTGAAGCGCCGCTTAAGCGGTGACGTACCGGCAGACTTTGTGGCTAAAGCCGACGACTATATCGCTAAGCTGCAGGCTAACCCGGATACTATCGCCAGCCGTAAAGCCTCACAAAATGCACTGAATGCTTTTGGTCCGCTACTGCCTGAATTATTAGGCGGCTCGGCCGACCTTGCCGGTTCTAACCTGACTATCTGGAACGGTTGTAAAGGCGTAGAAAAAGACGATGCCAGCGGTAACTATGTTTACTACGGCGTACGTGAATTCGGTATGTCTGCCATGATGAATGGTATTGCCCTGCACGGCGGCTTTAAAGCCTATGGTGCTACCTTCCTGATGTTCATGGAATACGCCCGTAACGCAGTGCGTATGGCGGCACTAATGAAGCAGCCGGTGATCTTTGTGTATACCCACGATTCAATTGGCCTGGGCGAAGATGGCCCAACGCACCAGCCGGTAGAGCAAGTTGTTGCCATGCGTGCTACGCCAAACCTCGACAACTGGCGCCCGTGCGACCAGGTTGAATCAGCGGTAGCCTGGAAAGAAGCGATTTTACGCACCGACGGTCCTACCTCATTGATCTTCAGCCGTCAGGGACTGGCACAACAGCCACGTACCGAAGCGCAGGTGGCAGACGTCGCTAAAGGCGGTTACGTACTGGTAGATTGCGACGGCACACCGGAGCTTATCCTTATTGCCACCGGCTCTGAAGTACAGCTAGCCGTAGATGCAGCAGCAAAACTGAGCGAGCAGGGCAAAGCCGTGCGCGTGGTGTCTATGCCATCCACCGACGTTTTCGATCGTCAGGAGGCGGCATACCGCGAGTCAGTATTGCCATCGGCTGTGGTGAAACGCGTTGCTGTTGAAGCGCTGTCTAAAGAGAGCTGGTATAAGTATGTTGGCTTTAATGGCGCAATTGTGGGCATGGATACCTTTGGTGAATCTGCACCGGCCGGCGAGCTGTTCAAGCACTTCAACATTACTGTTGACGCCGTGGTAGAAGCTGCGCTGGGGCTTTAATCTGCCCCGGCCTTTAGGCTGCATAAAAATATGGTAAGACTTGCCATTAATGGCTTTGGCCGCATTGGCCGAAATGTACTGCGGGCACTCTACGAGAGTGGCCGCAATCAGTTTATCCAGGTCGTCGCTATCAACGAAATCGCTGATCCCGACGGCATGGCACATCTGCTCAAATACGATACATCCCATGGCCGGTTTGCCTGTCATGTGGAACGTCAGGGCGAACAACTCACCGTGGCCGGTGACGTTATTCGTCTGTGTCATCAAACCGAAATCACCGGCCTGCCCTGGGCCGAACTGGGCGTGGATATTGTGCTGGAATGTACCGGCCAGTATACCGATAAAGCCAGTGGCCTGGCACACATCGAAGCCGGGGCTAAGAAGGTGCTGTTCTCTCAGCCGGGTGCGCCGGATATGGACAACACCATTATTTACGGTTGTAACGAAGACACGCTGTTACCAGAACATAAAGTGGTGTCAAATGGCTCCTGTACCACCAACTGTATAGTGCCGGTGATCCAGGTGCTCGACGAAGCTTTTGGGGTGGAGAGCGGTACCATCACCACTATTCACTCTTCCATGCACGATCAGCAGGTAATTGATGCTTATCATCCCGACCTGCGCCGTACCCGTGCTGCCAGTCAGTCGATTATTCCGGTGGATACCCGCCTGGCTCGCGGTATAGAGCGAATACTGCCCAAGTTTGCCGGCAAGTTCGAGGCGATTGCCGTACGTGTACCCACAATCAACGTGAGTGCCATGGATTTGAGTGTGACGCTGGCCACTGAAGTGACCATCGATAGAGTGAATCAGGCGCTTAGTGCGGCCCGCACCGGACGCCTCTCAGGTATTCTGGATTACACCGAAGAGCCGCTGGTATCGGTGGATTTTAATCACGATCCCCATTCGTGTATTGTAGATGGTACACAAACTCGGGTGAGTCACCGCCAGTTGGTTAAAACCCTGGTGTGGTGTGACAACGAATGGGGTTTTGCCCATCGAATGCTGGATACCGCATTGGCGATGTATCAAACGGGCAACGAATAATTTAATTTGAATTCAACAGGATGAGAAGGAAACCTTATGTCAATCCCAAGCATGTCAGACATTGAGTTGTCAGGTAAGCGCGTACTGATCCGTCAGGATCTCAACGTACCGGTAAAAGACGGTAAAGTGACATCAGACGCGCGAATCAAAGCGTCTTTACCCACCATTAAAGCGGCGCTGGAGGCCGGTGCTGCAGTGATGGTGATGTCTCACCTGGGCCGCCCAACCGAAGGTGAGCCTGCCGAAGAGTTTTCACTGCAACCCGTGGTTAACTCCCTCAACGACGTACTGGATGTAAAGGTAAAACTGGTAAAAGATTACCTGGATGGCGTAGACATTGAGCCTGGTCAATGCATGATCCTCGAAAATGTGCGATTTAATAAGGGTGAGAAAAAAGACGACGAAGCACTGTCGAAGCAATACGCTGCATTATGCGATGTATTCGTGATGGATGCGTTTGGTACGGCCCACCGTGCCCAGGCTTCCACCCACGGCGTGGCAAAATTTGCTCCACAAGCCGTGGCAGGCCCATTACTGGCCGGTGAACTGGCCGCGCTGTCTAAAGCGCTGGATAACCCGGCGCGCCCGATGGTAGCTATTGTGGGTGGCTCTAAAGTATCGACCAAGTTAACCGTACTGAAATCACTGGCTGATAAAGTAGACCAACTGATCGTAGGTGGCGGTATTGCTAACACCTTTATCGCGGCGCAAGGCCACAATGTAGGCAAGTCGCTGGTGGAGATGGACTTAGTTGATGAAGCCAAGCGCTTGATTGACCAGGCGCAGGCCAATGGCGGCGATATCCCGGTACCAACCGACGTGGTGACCGGCAAAGCCTTTGCCGAAGATACACCGGCCGAGCTTAAACCAGTCAGTGACGTATCTGACGACGATATGATTTTTGATATCGGCCCGGATAGCTCAGCTGCGTTGGAAGATATCCTCAAAAATGCGGGCACCATTGTTTGGAATGGCCCGGTAGGGGTATTCGAATTTGATCAGTTCGCAAGTGGAACAAAAGCGCTGTCAGAAGCGATTGCCGCCAGTGATGCATTTTCAATTGCCGGCGGTGGTGATACGCTAGCAGCAGTAGATAAATATGAAATTGCAGATAAAGTATCGTACATCTCAACCGGTGGCGGTGCGTTTCTGGAATTTCTTGAGGGCAAAACTTTACCTGCAGTAGCGATATTAGAAGAAAAAAACCGCTAACAGCAAAGTAATGTCCCGGCGCCGGAATAGCAGTATTCCGGCGACACCTGCATAAGGATACGCAGGCTGAAAGACCGTTTGTCAGAGCGTAGTAACAACTGCTAAGGCTTCGATAAAACGAGACTTCCCATGCCTAATAAATGATTTCTCTTAACCCTACAACCGTTTATAAAAACGGATAAGAAAATAAGGAGTGTTGCACATGGCATCACAGGCTCAGCAAGCTATGCTGGATAAAATCATCACCCAAAAGGGCTTTATAGCCGCCCTTGACCAAAGCGGTGGTAGTACCCCAAAAGCTCTTAAACTCTACGGTATCGAAGAATCAGAGTACTCAAGCGATGAGGAAATGTTCGACATGGTGCACGCAATGCGTACCCGTATCGTAACCTGTAACGCCTTTTCAGGTGAGCGTGTCCTCGGCGCAATCCTGTTTGAAAACACACTCGATCGTGAAATCGAAGGGTTAGCTTCTTCTCATTACCTGTGGCAGAAAAAACGCGTTGTGCCGTTTTTGAAAGTCGATAAAGGTCTGGAAGCCGAAGCTAACGGTGTGCAACTGATGAAGCCTATGCCACAACTCGACGAGCTGCTGGCAAAAGCCAATGCCAAGGATGTATTTGGCACCAAAATGCGTTCGGTAGTTAAACTGGCCAACCACGAAGGTATCAAAGCCGTTGTTGAACAACAGTTCGCAGTAGGTAAGCAAATTCTGGACGCCGGTCTGGTGCCGATTATCGAGCCTGAAGTAGACATCAACAGCCCGGAAAAAGCCGAAGCTGAAGCGCTGCTGAAACTGGAAATCCTTACTCAGCTGAATCTGCTGGGCGATGAAAAGGTTATGCTTAAGCTGACTCTTCCAACCGAAGCAGACTTCTACAAAGAGCTGGTTGATCACCCGAAAGTGATTAAAGTAGTTGCTCTCTCTGGTGGTTACTCACGCGATGACGCCAACGCTAAACTGGCCGAAAACCAGGGCATGATTGCCAGCTTCTCACGCGCCCTCACCGAAGGCGTGTCTGCACAGCAAAGTGACGAAGAGTTCGAAGCTACTCTGGATGCCGCGATCGAAGGTATCTATCAGGCGTCTCTGACCTAGTCACTATTCCAGCTAAATAGGCTGAAATAACAGCCGAAAAATCTGTCATCCCGGAAGCTGCGATAGCAGCTATCCGGGATCTCCTGAACAGTTTTACTCACTTAATAGGAATGTTTTAGTTAGCCAGGCGGTGAAGGAGATACCGGCTCGGGGGCCGGTATGACGGGGATAAGGTGTCACCCGAAACAACCCTGTCATCCCGTATATGGACTCCTCTTGTCATGCAATACCTATTTTGCGATGCTGTCAGGTGTGAGATGCGTGCGTATATTCGGACTCTTATCAGGTAGCTAGCCTTGTCCATTGATGTGCTCGCTCCCCCATGCCTTTTACGGAATCAAGGTTTTTCCAACCGCCGGGATGAACAGGCGCTTGGGGGACGGTCTGACCTAGTTAACGTCGCATTACTGGTACTGCAGAACCTGGTTAAATTGCTACAGACTCAGGGGCTTGATAGGGCTGTTGGTAGTGCACCATGGCCCAGGCCATCCTGACGGTTTTATTGGCTAATGCCACGGCGGCTCGCCGTAAGCCTCGTCGTTCAATTAATTGCTTCATCCAGACTTCGCGGGTATTTCTCGGTGCTCGTTTGGCAACGATTTTTATTTTGGCCAGCGCGCCCTGAATAAGATTAGCTCTGAGTTGCTTTTTGGCAATGCGCTGACTGATACCCAGCATCACGACTTTGCCACCGCTGCTATGCTGTTTGGGCGTTAGGCCAATACAGGCGGCTGCCTCACGGCCGTTCTTGAAGGCTTCACCGCGGGTTCCGAGAGCGAGGTACAGGTTCAGGGCATTGACCGGCCCCACGCCATCGAGCTTCTGTAATTCGTTACATTGCTCATGTGTTTTTAGTTGAGCGCGGAGCTGCTTTTCAGCCTCCCTGACTTGTTGCTTTAAACTTATCCAGAACTGATATTGTTGATGAAGCGGCACTCGAAGCATCATCGGTAAACCATTCTCAGCATCTTCCAGAATGTCGGGGATACGTTCCCGGAAGGCTTTTTCTCCTTGTGGTATCACAATGCCAAACTCATACACGATGGCACGGATAAGGTTACTGGTGGCAATCGCGATATCCTGATAATGCTTACGCATTTTCTCGAGTGCTTGCAGGGCCAACTGGTCATTACTTTTTATGGCCACCGGTTTTACGTTAGGCTGTCGCACGGCAATACCAATCGCTACCGCATCATTTTTATCCGTTTTATGCCCCTCAACAAACTTTTTCACGAAGCGGGCTGATAATAAAACAGGCTGATGGCCCAATGCCCGCGCTTGCTTCGCCCAGTAATGGGCACTGCCACAGGCTTCCATGGCAACAACAGAAGGGGATTGTTTGGCTAACCAGCCAAGCACCTGCTGACGGCGTAACTCTCGATTCGATTTAATCTCGTTTTGCTTATCTAAAATACAAACCTGAATAACATTCTTTGCTAAATCCAGGGCAATTACGTTATCTTGATACATGTATGGACTCCTGTTTATTTGTGCAAGAAATAACCTACCTCCTTCGGGGGGAGGAGTCCATACATCGGAA
>JAYZXK010000093.1:0-6657 GCA_036141415.1 Pseudomonadota bacterium | reverse complement strand
TACTTTATAGCCTCGTTTATTGACGATCATCTGCGTTTTCACGCCGGTCACTTCTAAATTAGTCTGCATGAACAGTAAAAGGCTACAATCACGTGGCCTTTTTTGTCCCCGCTCGACAGTGCCAATTGTAAACATAAAGATAACAAAACCCGGTAATTTTGTTAGCGCTCCAATTCCAACTTGTACGTCCACCTACAACCTAATACATTTATTACTACGCCAAAGGCCCCGCGCAGCATAAGGTGTGCCCTTTAAGGCCGCCAGGCGCGTTCCCGCTCAATAACAATTATAAGGTTTCCAGGTACTTACTATGCGCTTTAGCTCACTTAGTATTAAACAAAAGCTCATCACTATTCTCATCATTGCGGTACTCGCCTCTACCTTGCTGGTAGGTACGGTTCAACAATTTATCGCCCGCGATATGATGGAAACCAATATGGAAACGGCGCAATTACCCAATATGGTAAAACAGGTAGCCAACCGGGTAGATAAAGAAGTGACTCTGATGAAATCAGTCGCTTTCAGCATTGCCAATAATCCGGATATTATTGCCTGGTCTGCGGCCGGTGCCGATAAGCAGGGCGAAACCCGGCTGGTAAATTATCTTGGCGAGATTGCGCGCTTTAACGATCTCACCGTTACCTCATTTGTCGACCGCAATACCCACAAATACTGGAATCAGGACGGCTTTTTACGGGTACTTAAAAACGATCAATACGATGGCTGGTTTTTCGCTTATAAAGACAGTGGTCAGGAAACCTCGTTAAGTTTGTACAACGAACCTGGCCAGGGCTATCGTTTATTTGCTAACTACCAGCAAACTAATGGCCGAGGCATGTCGGGAGTTGCCAAATCGGTTGATGAACTGGTTGATGTATTAAACAGCGTAAAAATCGCCGAGAGCGGCTTTATTTACATGACCGACGGTGAAGGCACAATCATTGCCCATTCCAATACTGACCTGTTAGGTAAGTCGCATTTACGCGATGTCACATCCGGGCAAACTGCTAACCAGCTACTGCAACAGCAGACTTTTAACCTCGCCCGGGGGGAAGAAATGCTGTATGCCAGCACTTACGTGAAAAGTGCCGGCTGGTACGTAATCGCACAGGTGCCCGAAAATGAGCTGTACTCGCAAATGGATAACGCCAGCCTGAGTATGATTTTCTGGTCGCTGGTGATTGCCGGTGGTTTTGCACTGCTAGGCGTATGGCTGGCCGGAACCATCAGTAAGCCAATTGAAAATCTCGCTGCAGTGTTTAAACAGCTGGGTGACGGCCACGGTGATCTGACCAAACGAATTCCCCTGCCAGAACAGCGTGAAACCCGCCAGTTGGTTGATGGTTTTAACCGCTTTATTGCCAGCTTGCATGACATTATCTCACGGGTAACCGATACCAGTGCCAATCTGCGCCAGTCAGCTTTTGAGGTGGCCAGCCAGTCCAAAACCACACAGACCAATAGCGAAGAGCAGCGCGACCGCACTATTCAGGTAGCTACGGCGCTAACCCAGATGAGCCATACGGTTAATGATATTGCTTCGTCAGCACAAGCTGCTGCAGCCGATGCACAGGAGTGTTCCTCAACTTCAACTAACGGGCTGGATACCACTGCCCGGGCGGTCGCTAATATTAATCAGTTAGCCAGGCAGGTATCAGAAGTAACCGCCGTTATCGAGTCTCTGGATTCCCATACTGCCGATATTATTGGCATTCTCGATACGATCCGAGGCATCTCAGAACAAACCAATTTACTGGCACTGAACGCCGCCATCGAAGCGGCTCGGGCTGGCGATCATGGCCGCGGTTTCTCGGTGGTAGCCGATGAAGTACGCAGCCTGGCATCACGCGCGGCGCAGTCTACCGATGAAATCCAAAGCAAAATTGATAAATTTAAACACGACTCCGACCAGGCGCTGGTGAAAATGCGTGACAGCCGCGAACAAACCGAAGAAGTAGTGAGTGCAGCACAAAACCTGGAAAGTCTGCTTACCTCCATTGCTTCCGGAATCCAGCATATTAATGATGTAAATATGCAGGTTGCCACGGCCACTGAAGAGCAGACTCAGGTGATTGAAGATATCAACCAGAACATTCAGCAAATCAGTACCAATAGCGATGATAATCTGCATGCAGCCAGACAAATGGTTGCCGTGAGTGATCAACTGGATTCGCTGGCCGCTGAGCTTAATGAACAGGTTAACCGCTTTACGCTGTAATAGAAAAACCGGGCATGAGTGCAGTTGCCCGGGTTTATACCCAATGATAAATCTGCACACCCTGACGGGCTTTACACAGTGAGCGAATGTGGCTATAAATTAGCCAACACACATTGTTAAAATAAGGATATTTTCACTATGAGTAACGCCCGCAGCCTGCGTATTTTCGCCCTTATCGGTTTAGTTTCTTTAACGGTATTTCTGGCTTACTCCACCTACCGCAACCAACAAAGCATTGAGCAGATTGAGTCTAAGGTTGTCAGCCAGAGTGAAGCTAAGGCGCGTCTGATTAGCCACTAGCCTAAGCTAAAATTCCCGCTGATAAGACAGCGCAATAAAGTCCAGGCCCGGATTAGGTTTCTTAAAGCCGGCATTAGAGTAATGGAAGTAACGCACGGCTACGTGATGCTCGTTGTTGTTTCCAAACTGCATCATCAGGCCCAGGCGATCTTCAAACTGATAGTGAGTGCTAACGTCTTTACCTGCGAAGGTGGTGTCTTCAATAAGCGAGAGACCAATCCCGGCTTCCAGAAACAGAGGAGCTTGTTTGATTGTGCCAATTTGCTTTACCAGCACCGGCGAGACCGCCAGCACAAAATCGGTATCGTGGTTATCTTCAGCCCCGTATTCCCAGAAATTAACACTCGCTTCCCAGTACAGCAGGATGTCATCGCTGATATATGACAACGGTCCGGCGTTGTAACGTGCGGCTAGCTTAATCCCTTCGACATCGCCCTCACCGCGGATATAGTCTACAGAGTAGCCAGGATTACCTGCCACACTCAGGGTTGGCAGTAATAGCAGGCAGAGGCTTAAAATTAGTCTGTTCATAAATAGAATTCTCAATCATCATAAGGCGATAACTGTATTTTAAATCCTAATTAAATGGATGATTATTGCTTAATAAGATTAAATTCATTTCATAAAAAAGAACGATATTTACAGACAGATCACAATCTCCAGGCACAATAAGATTTAGACAAGGGCCCTGTCTGTAATCCCCCGAAAAACCAGCAATGAGTTTTAATAATGGCAGTCTGGTCATGCCGCTATCATAAAGTTCGGATAGTGTATGATAGGTGTATTCACAGACACGGATAATCAGGCATGAGTAAAAACAAAGTCAGTGACATCATGGACGATCTGCTGGACAAAACCACTGGCGAGGTGTCGGTGGGCGATGTGGTCAACAAGTTTGAAAGCCGCGGGTTCGGGCCACTTTTGCTTCTGCCTGCTCTTATAGCCTTGCTGCCTACCGGCGCTATCCCCGGTGTACCGTCTATTTGTGGCGTAACACTGTGTATAATCTGCTTACAGATGGCAGTTGGCGACGAACATCCCTGGTTACCCGCCGTTCTGAAGAATCGCTCTCTGAGCCACGCAAAGCTGGAAAGTGCAGTAGAAAAGTCCAGACCCTACGTGGTAAAAGCCGAGAAAATACTCACTCCGCGCTTAACCGGGTTAACTCAAAGCCCGGCGTCGCGTTTTGTTGCTGTTTATTGCGCGCTGTTTGCCCTGAGCATGATCCCACTGGAAGTGGTGCCCTTTGCTGCAGCAGTGCCTGCCTTCTCCATAACCCTCACCGCGGTGGGAATGATGAGCAAAGACGGCGCGGTGTTACTGGCAGGCATACTGTGCCAGGCGGCAACAGGCATGTTACTGCTGCAGGTGCTCTAGCCGGTTTTAAAGTTGGCTACCAACAGGCGTAACTGCTCCGCCTGCTGCGACATACTGGCGGTGGAACCTGCCGCATTCTGTGTTCGCTGCTGAGCATTGGCCGATAAATCCCTGATGGCCACTACAGCACTGTTTACACCGCGTATTACCACAGCCTGCTCTTCCACACTCAGCGCTATCTGGTGATTATTGTCGGCAATCGCAGCAATAATATCCGTGACCTGAGCAAGCGAAGCGGCGGCCTCCTGAGTATGCTTAACCATTTCATCGCTGACAGAATGGGTACTTTGCATTGCCTTAACTGCAATTTCGGTAGCGCCCTGAAGCCCGTCTATAGACACCTGGATCTGGCCCAGCGATTGCTGGGTTTTAGTGGCCAGATTACGAACCTCGTCGGCTACTACCGAGAAGCCACGGCCATGTTCACCGGCACGGGCCGCCTCAATAGCCGCATTCAGCGCCAGCAGGTTGGTTTGCTCGGCAATGGAATTTATCACCTCAGCCACGCCGCCAATTTCTTCGGCCAGCCCGGCCAGTTTTTCCATCTGACCGGTAGCGTTGGCCACATCACTGGACATGGTCTGGCTGTTAGCCAGAGTTGAATTAAGCAGTGCCTGGCTATTACGGGTTTCTGCCAGTGCATTGCTGGCCTCCTTGGCCGCCCCGGCCGCGTGCTGGGTAACCTGTTCAATAGAAGCCAGCATTTCTTCGGCGGAGGTCGCCAGGCCATCAGCCTGTTCCAGCTGTGCCTCCAGATCCCGGGCAATCGACTGGTTGCCGGTATTCACAGAGCTGGCCATGGAGGAAGTTGTAGCAGACAACTCTTTCACTTCGCCCACAATCCCCCGGATATGCTCAATAAAGCGATTAAACTGTTGAGCCAGTTGCGCGATTTCACGATCGCCACTCTCATCCAGCCTCTTTGATAAATCTCCGCCGGCGTCGGCCAGCTTGCCCGCGCGATTACTGATTAAGTCCAGACTTTGGGTAATACTGCGCCCGGCCGCCAGGTTAATAAAGACCACCAGCACAATGCCAATAATAGTCAGCGTTGAAAGCATAATGATAGCGCCCCGCACGTCGGCAAAGCTCTCATCAATCCGGCTGGTCTGAACGTTGCCCAGAAGGGTTATAAACTCTGAAAAATCACTTAGCAGTGCTTTTCTTAGCTCACTCAGCCGCGCCGCATTGTCAATGTATTGTTCGCTGACTTCCTGGGCCTGAATATTGAGCTCCAAACCACGCCGAGCGGCGTTTTCAACCGGCGTGCCGGTGAGCGCAATAAGGTCTTTGCGGGTATTTTCGATGGCGGTACTGATATATTCGCGCAACTCAGGAACCAGACTACTATCGTTTATCATGCGCAGAAACAGGCGTTGGATACGATAGTTAGTGTCGGTGTTATTGGTGGCGCCAATGATGGTGCGCACTTCCCCTTCAGGCAACGACACCGGATCTTTCAGCAGCTTCTTCGCAACGTATTTTAAAAACGAATTTGACTCATTAATGGAACTGTCGGTGGCCGCCAGTAACTGCTCTTCCAGTTGCAGCATTTGCTGACGGTGGTCGTCAGCCCGGGCTATCCGATTAGCTATACCGGAAAACTCATTGGCCTCCACGTGTGTGGTCAGCGAGTCCGGGATATTTTTAAGTTCATTTACCGCGTCAGTTAGCACAGCTACGCTCACCTCACCATCAAAATAATTCACCAGCATAAACTGCGTTTGCCGGGCTTTTGCCGCGTAGCGCTCGATGGCTTCCACCGAGGATTGGGCATTGCCCAATACAGAAATCACAAAGAATGAGGTAATCAGGGCAATGATGGCCACAATGGCCAGTATAGCCACCGGCACGTAGAGCTTTCTTTTTAATGACGACAACACGGTAAGGCTCCTTACTTCGACAAACGGTGTTTTTATTCCCGGTTAAACAAGCCATCCAGGCTGTCTGGCAAGGGTTTTGAAGTCAGCTCTGTCCATAGAGATTCGGTAATTTGTGCTGGTTTACCCAGCAAGCGGCAACGGGCAATCACGCTGCCTAAAATAGCGTCGAGCTCCAACTCTCTGCCTTTCTCAAGATCAATTAACATGGAGGTTTTAATGGAGTTAAAAGACTTGATAAGGTTGAACATGTCATCCACTTCTGCCGGGGTAATCTTTACCCCATCGTAAGCGGCTGCCCTGCCGGTCTCCTGCATGGCGCCATAAACCTTTTGGGCGAGCTCCGGCTGATGGGTTAACTCATAGGTTTTTTGTCGCGTGACCGCCGACAGAGGGTTCACCCCACAATTCACAATCAGTTTTTTCCACAGCTCTTTGCGAATATCATGGCTTACCTCTAGGGGAACATGTTGGCTTTGCCACAAGCTAGCCAGTATCGAGAGATTTTCAGGCATCGTGTGCGACGCTGGCCAGGGGCCCATAATAATTTTATAAATGCCGGTCGTTGTGGCCACACCGGGTTGCGATATCTCACCACCGCTGCGCACCGACAAGCCACCCCATACACGCGCCTGCCCAACCACAGAAGCCAGCAAAGGCTCGTTATCTACGCCGTTTTGCACCGACAGCACTGGAGTTTTGCCAGCGGCTAACCAGCTTCCCAGTTCGTTGAGCAGCGTTTGGGTTTGCGTAGCTTTCAGCGCAATCACTATGACATCGAAATCATCAGCGTTGCTGGTAGATTGTAATTCAGGATGAGAACAGGCAATGACGTCCTGATGGCGGGTTTCGCCATCGTGGATCACTGTAAGGCCATTTCGC
>JAYZXK010000092.1:0-3946 GCA_036141415.1 Pseudomonadota bacterium | reverse complement strand
GGGATTGGTGTTACTGACCCGGGCATTCACGGTAAAGTCAGCCTGCTCCCGGGTGCTGGCGCATCCGGCAGTTACCAATATAACCAGACTAATGAACGCGCCTTTAACTAACTCAAATTTCATAAGGCTTTCCGTTGACGGTTACATTGTGCTGGGTAACGTCGGCCACATTTTCGATAACAGACGGTTTTTCCACGGATTCAAAGGTAATGTTCTTTAAGGTTACGCCGGTAATCGGTGTGTGCGGATAACCGCGCATCATAAAGGCCCGCTTCGCTTCCACGACATGCAGGTTATCGATAGTGATGGCTTCCAGCTTGGGCATAAACTGGCCCACATCACCTTCTTCGTAGTAGAAGTTAATCACTATGGCATCCTTCACTTTGCCAATGCGCAGATAGCGGTAGTTAAGGTTTTGCAGGTGACCACCGCGAATGGAGTTGGTTTTAATCCGGATCCCACGATCCAGTTCCGGGCTGCTCATTTCACAGTGCTGGGCATACAGATTGCGCACCCCGCCGGAAATTTCGCTGCCAATCACCACACCACCATGACCTGCAGCCATTTTACACTCATTTATAAGAATGTTTTCGCAAGGCGTTGCCACGCGGCGGCCGTCGCCGTTTCGACCGGACTTGATAGCAATACAATCATCACCAGTATCAAACAGGCAATCTTCTATCAGTACATCCTTACAGCTTTCCGGATCGCAACCGTCTGAGTTCGGGCCATGGCTGTCGCAATGCACTGCCCGTACCGTGACGTTTTCACATAGCACCGGGTTAACCAGCCAGAACGGCGAATTTTTAATGGTCACGCCCTCAATCAGCACATTCTTACAGCGATACGGCTGAATAAACGGTGGACGCAGGTAATTTTCTTCAAATACCCGTTCGCTCACCGGCACGTTGTCTTCACCCATCTGGCGCAACACGTCGCGAGTAAACTTTTGGTTTTCTACCGGGTCGTCACCCCATTGCGCTTCTTTCCACTTGCCTTTCCAGGGCCACCAATGGGTAGGGCTGCCGCCACCTTCCAGCGTCCCTTTGCCGGTAACGGCCACATTTGTTTGCTCAAAGGCATAAATCAGCGGCGAATAGCCCATGAGTTCGGTCCCTTCCCAGCGGGTAAACACATAAGGCTTGTACAGTTCAGGATCGGGAATAAAGTGCAGCGTGGCACCTTCTTCAATATGCAAATTGATATTCGACAACAGGTGGACAGGCCCGGTGTAAAACTCACCCGGTGGCACCACTACCTTACCGCCGCCGGCAGCAGCAACCTGCTCAATGGCTTGTTTGATTTGCGGGCCAACATTCTGCCCCTTACCCGGTTTAGCGCCCAGCTCGGTAATAGTCAACGTATTATCCGCAAAAGTGGGGGGCACGATACGCGAGCGAATGGCTGTTGCCTCATCACTCCAGGCAAATGCACTATCAGCCTGCATAGCGCCGGAACAACCACTTAAACTCACAACGCCAGCGGCTGCAGAGCCCTGACCAACCAGTTTTAACAGATTTCTGCGGGTTAAAGACAATGTCACTGCTGTTCTCCTTGTTTTTGAACTCGCTGTAAAAAGGTATCAATCCATTGGGCGGTTTGGCTTAAATAGGGCTCAAATAACCAAAAGGTATGAATGGTTTCGTTAAGCTCAATGTACTGATGAATAATATTTTGGTTTTTCAGATAGCCGGTTATTTCGGCATGGCCAGCAGTAAAGCGTGGCTGACCGCTACTAATGATAAGCGTTGGGGGTGACTGCGGATGCAAATGATGCGTTGCTGATGCCTCAGCCCAAAGTTCTGGCAACTCCTCATAGGTGCCGCCCAACCATAACGCTGCAGCGGAGTTATGCTGTTTTTTGTTCTCGAATTTCAGTGCCAGTGGTGTGGTGAAGTCGAGTACGCCGTCCAGGTCTATTACAGCGTTAACAGTAGTATTTTGTTCTGGCTGTGAATGGTATTTTCCGCTTTGCGCTGCATGCCCGGCCAGAGCAGCCATCTGGCCACCAGAAGAACCGCCGCCAATAGCAATTTTGTTAGGGTTAATCGAAAAGTCTTCAGCCCGATCCCTTAACCAGCTGATAGCATCACTGATATCTGTCATCCCCGCCGGATAATGGGCTTCAACCGACAGCCTGTACTCAGGCGTCATTACCACATAGCCACGCTGAGCCAACAGATTAGCCAGCGGATAAAAGTGTGACTTATTCCCGGAGCGCCATCCGCCGCCGTGAACCAGCACCACAGCCTGGCCGTTTTGATTTTCAACCGACGGGTAGAAGAGATCGGCATGCAGGTCGCGCCCGTCAACGCGTTTGTAAGGTCTTTCAAAGGCAATACTCTGGCCTGCTCTGAAAGTCTGAGCCGGCCATGCCAACTCAGGATGTTTTCCTTTGTAGCGGGCAAAGCGCTCGCCCGGAGAATAGCTGTCATCCACAGTGATGTCTTTAGCCAGTGCTAAGGCCGACACCAGCAAGCCTGCTATTAACGCCAGAATGTGCAGGGATTTTCTGCTTTGATAGCTCACTGTAGAACCTCTCTGTGCATAGGCAGGAACCGCACATAATCGTAGCCTGCATCAGCACCCGGCTCCCCCACGGCAAAAACACCGGTTTTAGCGCCAACCCAACGGCCACGGCGGGCCTTAAACTGCTCACCTACCACGGTGAAAGGCTCATTCTCGCTAAAGCGGTAAGCAAATACAGCCGTGGCATCAGAGGCCAGAATGTAGCGGAGCTCTATACTCTCATGCTCTACTTCACCGTAGTCCTGAACGCTCTCGTTACACCCTGTTCGGGCACCACGACATTGCACATACACCAGATGCGGGGCGTTATTAATGGTTTTAATGCCAATCCAGGCGTAATCTTCGCCAAACAGCAGTAAGCCGGTTTCAATATCCGCTTGTGATGTTGGTATCATTAATTTGCTGCGAACCTGAAATGTCTGGGCCGGCAGTTTTTGCAGCATCAGGTTAGGTGTCATCCACAAGTTATTGCCGGTGTCGGGTACTTTAGCCATGGCCTTCAGAATAAGCAGGCCTTCATTAACTTCCAGCCAGTGTGGTTTGAAGTTGCCGTTCCATTGCCACTGTATACCCACAGTATCATCGGTAAATTCATCGGTGGTGGGTTGCGCCATTATGCGGCCAGGCGCTCTAGTAACCGGTTTACGATGGGTATAAACCGGCTCTCCGGTGCCATCATTGTTATCGTCACGGCCGATTACCGGCCAGTCATCTAACCATGTCACCGGCTGTAAATGAACAATACGCCCATAGGCTTTGCGGGACTGAAAATGAATAAACCAGTCTTCACCACTACTGGTGGTTACCCAACTGCCCTGATGGGGGCCATTTATTAACGTATTGCCCTGGGCCATCACCGTTTTATGTTCATAGGGGCCGAAAATATCCCGCGAACGGAATACCGCCTGCCAGCCGGTTTCAACACCACCGGCCGGGGCAAAAATGTAGTAATAGCCATTACGCTGGTAAAACTTTGGCCCTTCAAGGGTTCGGTAACCCGGTAGCTGATGGCCGTCCACAACAGTAGTGTACTCCGGATTTACCCAGGACGTGTCCGGCGCCATTTCATGCAGGCTCAGTACGTTGTTGAATCCTGCCCGACTTTTCGCCCAGGCGTGTAACAGATAAGCCTTGCCGTTCTCGTCCCACAACGGCGTGGGGTCGATAATGCCTTTGCCGGGCAGAATAAGCCGTGGCTCACTCCAGCTGCCGGCCGGCTCCCCGGCAGTTACTACATAAATACCAAAGTCCGGATCGGGATAGAAAATCCAGTACTTACCGTCGTGATAGCGAAAGTTAGGCGCCCACACGCCATTACCATGTTGCGGTTTATTGTAATGGGCCTGGGGGACCTGCTGAGGCAGGGCATAGTTGATTAGCTTCCAGTTAACTAAATCCGTTGAATGCAGCACCGGTA
>JAYZXK010000091.1:0-7754 GCA_036141415.1 Pseudomonadota bacterium | reverse complement strand
AGGGTCTATAACAGTTAAAATACGCGGCTATTTTGACCAATATCGCTGCGCGCCCGGGGTTAGCTTAATTATCCTGAGTATTGGCGCCAGCCCAACGTGATTATCGAATTGTTATGAGTAAAAAGCTGTACATCAAAACCTGGGGTTGCCAGATGAATGAGTATGATTCGGAAAAAATGGCCGATCTGCTCGATTCAACTCACGGGTATTCGCTGGCCGAAGAAGCGGAGCAGGCCGATGTTATTTTGCTCAACACCTGCTCTATCCGCGAAAAAGCCCAGGAAAAAGTATTCCATCAGCTGGGCCGCTGGAAGAATCTGAAAAAGACCAACCCGGATCTGATCATTGGTGTGGGCGGTTGTGTTGCCTCCCAGGAAGGCGATCACATTCGTCAGCGCGCACCGTTTGTCGACCTCATCTTCGGGCCGCAAACCCTGCACCGTCTGCCTGAAATGATTAATCAAATTCAGGCTGGTGAGACATCTGTTGTGGATGTCAGCTTTCCGGAAATCGAAAAGTTCGACCGCCTGCCAGAGCCGCGCGCAGAAGGCCCAACGGCTTTTGTGTCGATTATGGAAGGCTGCTCTAAATATTGTAGCTTCTGCGTAGTGCCCTATACCCGTGGTGAAGAAGTGAGTCGCCCGGTGGACGACGTACTGCTGGAAGTCGCACAGCTGGCCGAACAAGGCGTACGTGAAGTTAACCTGCTGGGTCAGAACGTAAACGCGTTTCGTGGCGAGCACCACGACGGCTCTGTATGCCGGTTTGCCGAACTGCTGGAACTGATTGCCGCCATTGATGGTATCGACCGTATTCGTTACACCACTTCACATCCGGTGGAATTTACCGACGACATTATCGCCGTGTACGAAACCGTACCGGAGCTGGTTGATCACCTGCACCTGCCGGTGCAAAGTGGCTCCGATCGCATTCTGAATTTAATGAAACGCGGCCACACTGCCCTTGAATATAAGTCAAAGATCCGCAAATTACGTAAAGTACGCCCGAATATCAGCATGTCCTCAGACTTCATTATCGGCTTCCCTGGCGAAACCGATGCTGACTTCGAAGCCACCATGGATTTAATTCAGGCAGTGGATTATGACTTAAGCTTCAGCTTTATTTACTCGGCGCGTCCGGGCACACCGGCGGCAGATGCCGTGGATGATGTAAGCGAAGACACCAAAAAACAACGTCTGTATTTGCTGCAGCAACGTATTAACCAGCAGGCACTGCGCATTGCCCGCAATATGCTGGATACCGAGCAGCGCATCCTGGTGGAAGGCCCATCGAAAAAAGACATTATGGAGTTACAGGGGCGTACCGAGAATAACCGGGTAGTTAACTTCCCGGGTACGCCGGATATGATTGGTGAGTTCGTGGATGTTAAAATCACCGATGTATTCAGTAACTCCCTGCGTGGCGAAGTGGTTCGTCGCGAGGCCGATATGGGCCTGCGCGTAGCCGTATCACCACAAAGTATTTTAGCCAAGCATCAGGCAGAGCTGCCTGATGAACTTGGTGTAAGCCAATTTCAACCTTCAATTTAAGAGGCAGTAAAGCAACTTGAGTAAACTGGTAAGTAATGAAGTCGTGCTGGAACCGGAAGATAATAAACGGTTATCCAGCCTGTGCGGTCCGTTCGACGATAACATCAAGCAAATTGAGCGTCGACTGGGCGTCGAAATCACCTACCGCAACAACTTTTTTAAGATTGTGGGGGAGCCTCAGCAAACCAAAGGGGCCGGTGAGTTACTTAAGTTACTGTACATCGAGACGCAGCCAATTAAAGGACTGATCCCGGATTTGCCGCCCGAGCAGGTTCACCTTGCCATTCAGGAAGCCAATTGCCTTGAGCGCGAAGAATCCGGCCAGTATGGCAAGGAAATCAATATCAAAACCAAGCGTGGCGTTATTAAGCCACGTAATCCGCATCAGGCGCAGTATGTGGCCAATGTGGTCAATCACGATATTACCTTTGGTATAGGCCCGGCGGGTACCGGTAAAACGTATCTGGCGGTTGCCTGCGCTGTAGATGCGCTGGAACGTCAGGAAGTGCGACGTATTCTGCTGACCCGCCCGGCGGTTGAAGCCGGTGAAAAACTCGGTTTTCTACCCGGCGATTTATCCCAGAAAGTCGATCCTTATCTGCGCCCTCTCTACGATGCCCTGTTTGAAATGATGGGCTTCGAGAAAGTGGAAAAGCTTATGGAGCGTAATGTTATTGAAGTCGCCCCGCTGGCTTATATGCGTGGCCGTACGCTCAATGATGCCTTTATCATTCTTGATGAAAGCCAGAATACCACCGTAGAACAAATGAAAATGTTCCTCACCCGGATTGGCTTTAACTCCCAGGCGGTTATCACCGGTGATATTACCCAGGTGGATTTACCGCGCGGCGCGCGCTCTGGTCTGCGTCACGCCATTAATGTGTTGCAGGATGTGAATGACATATCCTTTAACTTCTTTACCGCCGGCGACGTGGTTCGTCACCCGGTTGTTGCACGCATTGTGCAGGCTTATGAAGATTACGACGCCGAGCAGGAGCGCATCCGGATTGCTAAAAAAGCAGCCCAGGAACAGGAAAAGCAAGACAAATCCGACGAGAGTGATGATTAAGTGAGCGCCATTGTTGATTGCCAACGGGCCTATGAAGGCGCCGCTGAACTTATCGCTGCTATTCCGGACGAAGCCCAGCTCACCGCGTGGGCTTCGTTGGTTCTGAATCACCTGGAAACAGGCGAAAAAGAGCTCACCGTGCGGTTTGTTGATAGCGACGAGTCGCAATCCCTTAACCACGAATACCGCGGCAAGGACAAGCCAACCAATGTGCTGTCTTTTCCCTTTGAGTGCCCGCCGGAAGTGCCGCTTAACCTGCTTGGCGATCTGGTTGTTTGCGTGCCGGTTATCGCCGCAGAAGCTGCTGAGCAGCACAAAGCGATTGGCGATCATTACGCCCATATGATTATTCACGGCACCCTGCATTTACTGGGATACGACCATATTGAAGAGGATGAAGCGCAGGCCATGGAGCAACTTGAAATTGACCTGTTAGCCAAATTATCCATTGACGACCCGTATCAAGACGATTAACTTTGCAAAAGACGCAGGCGCTTTTTCATTGTTCATGCGGGCCGTACAGCCAACAAGAAACAAGAAACAGACCCTATAACGCTAATTAGACACGGACATTATGAGCGACGATAACCCCCACTCTACCAACGGCTCCTCGGGAAAAAGCTGGTTTGATAAACTAAAGCTTTCATTCTCCGGAGAGCCGCAAAGTAAAGAAGACCTGGTTGAGGTCATCACCGAAGCCGAACAGCGCGAGCTGATCGACCCCCAAACCAGAGAAATGATCGAAGGCGTTATTGGCGTCAACGAAATGCGGGTAAGGGACATCATGATCCCACGCGCTCAGATGGTTACCATCGACATCGACCAGCCGGTTGAAGAATTTCTGCCTGTCATGCTCGACAGCGCTCACTCCAGATTCCCTGTTATTAATGAAGATAAAGACCATATCGAAGGCATCCTGTTAGCTAAGGATCTGCTCCGCTACGCGTTTATTAATAACGATGATCAGGCTTTCCATTTGCGAGACGTGTTACGTCCGGCGGTAATCGTCCCGGAAAGTAAACGGGTTGATGTACTGCTCAAGGAGTTCCGCCAGCAGCGTTATCACATGGCCATTGTCGTTGACGAATACGGTGGTGTGTCCGGCCTGGTGACCATCGAGGATATTCTTGAACTTATCGTTGGTGAGATTGAAGACGAATACGATCTGGAAGAAGACGGCACCGATGATATCCGTCCGCTTAACAAGTATACGTATTCGGTTAAGGCACTGGTACCGGTTGATGAGTTTAACCGCTTCTTCGAAACCAAATTCAGCGAAGAAGAAGCGGATACTATTGGCGGCATCGTATTAAAGGCCTTTGGCCATATGCCTGCCACCAGTGATGAAATCACTATTGATAACATCCAGTTTAAAATTACCAACTCGGATAAACGCCGGTTGATGCAACTGAAAGTGACCCTGCCAGACCTGGAGTAATTGGCTTGAGAAAGTGGCTTCCTTTAGTGCTGGTGTTATTGGCCGGCACGTCGTTAACCATGGCCTATGCCCCTTTCGATTTATGGCTGATCACGCCTGTCGCTCTGGTGGTGGCGCTACGTCAGTTACTCCTTACTGATACCCCTAAAAAAGCCTTTTGGCTGGGCTGGACCTTTGGTCTGGGCTGGTTCGGTGCCGGCATCAGTTGGGTGCACGTGAGTATTGCTGACTTTGGCGGCATGCCCCTCATCGCTTCAGTGCTGATGATGTTTTTACTCAGTGCCTACCTTGCGCTGTTTCCCGCGGTTAGTTTTTACTTTGCCAAACGGTGGGTCAAACTTGCCCTGCTGCCACTGCTGCTCCCTGCTATCTGGTTTATCGCTGAGTGGCTCAGAAGCTGGTTGCTGAGCGGTTTTCCGTGGTTATCCTTAGGTTACAGTCAGCTCGACAGCCCGCTGTCTGGTTGGTTGCCTGTGCTGGGCGAAACCGGCATGACCTGGTTATTAATGACCATGGTTAGCGCGTTAGCCGTGGCCACCCTGAGCAAACGATTTTTACAGGCCATAGCCATTACCGGCTCGGTGACCATTGCAGCCCTGTTGTTAAATACAGTTAACTGGGCTGAGCCCCAACAGCCGGTATCTATTGGTATGGCACAAGGCAATATTGCCCAGTCTTTGCGTTGGGTTCCCGAACAGGACGAACCAACCATGAACACCTACCGGGAGCTGACTAACCTGGTGTGGGACAACGATGTGATCATCTGGCCCGAAGCCGCTATTCCCAAACTTGAGATGCTGGCCCAGGACTTTATCACTGACATGAATGCCGAGGCCGCCCGCTACGATACGGCCATCATCACCGGTGTGGTGAATTATAACTTTGAAAGTCAGGAAGCCTGGAACAATCTGATTGTACTGGGTAAATCCCATGCCGACGACGAACAGGGCCATTACCGTTATTTTCATGGTAACCGCTATGCCAAGCACCACCTGTTACCCATTGGCGAGTTTGTGCCTTTTGAGGATTTACTGCGGCCGCTGGCTCCTTTGTTTGACTTACCCATGTCATCGTTTAATCGTGGCGATTTTCAACAACCCAACCTGCTGGCCAACGGCCTGCACCTGGCCCCGGCCATTTGCTTTGAGATTGCATTCCCTCGACAAGTGAGAGCCAACCTTTACGCCGACACCGATTTTATTATCACCGTCAGCAACGACGCATGGTTTGGCCGCTCACACGGCCCGGCTCAGCACTTACAAATTGCCCGTATGCGGGCTAAAGAGCTGGGCATCGGCGTGATCCGCTCTACCAACAACGGTATATCGGCCTTTATCGACCATCGGGGTAAAGTGGTTGCGCAGTTGCCGCAGTTTGAGACTGCCGCCCTGTCGGCCAAGTTATCAACCGTTTCCGGCAGCACGCCTTATCGTCAATGGGGTGATTTCCCGCTGTGGCTGTTAACCGGTTTAATCGGGCTGGTTTTCCTCACCTTTAAACTGCGCGAGCGCGGTGCTCAGAACAACTGAAATTTCCTCGCTCAATAGCGCCGCTTAGTCGCGATTAACCTATACCTTGCGCTGGCTAACTGCTAGTTTTGTACCTTAAGCTTTAACATTCCAGGGTATTCAATGAAAACGATAATAACACTCCTTGCACTGACGCTTGGCGCTTCTGCCGCGTGTGCTAAAACCACAGTACTGACCGCCGACCGGATGATCGACGTCGAAAATGGCAAGCTGATCACTAATGCTGTGGTAGTTATGGAAGACAATACCATTGTGGCTGCCGGTACCAAGCGTTCGGTAACGATCCCCTCTGATGCCGACGTGATGGAACTGGGCGATTACACACTCATGCCCGGTTTAATGGATATGCACGTTCACCTCACCTCTGACGCCACCAAACACGGCTATAAACGTCTGGCGGATTCCTTGCCGCGCGTCACGCTGACCGGTGTAAAACATGCCGAAGCCACGCTTATGGCAGGCTTTACCACAGTGCGTAACGTTGGTGCTCCCGGCTTTGCCGATGTGGCCTTAAGAGATGCCATTAACGATGGCGACATTCAAGGGCCACGGATGTTTGTATCAGGCCCGTCGCTGGGCGTAACCGGCGGGCACTGCGACAATAACCTGCTGCCTTATGAATTTCATACCGTCAGTGAAGGCGTAGCAGATGGCCCCTGGGCAGTTCGTGAAATTGTGCGTCGCAATATTAAATACGGCGCTACGGTAATTAAATTCTGTGGCACCGGTGGTGTATTATCGAAAGGCACCAAAGTGGGTGTGCAGCAATACACCTTCGAGGAAATGCAGGCGCTGGTAGACGAAGCCCACATGCGCGGCTTAACTGTTGCCACGCATGCGCATGGTACCAGTGGCATTAAAACAGCCATTAAAGCCGGTGTCGACTCGGTAGAGCACGTTAGCTTACTGGATGAGGAAGGCATTGAACTGGCCCTCGAGCATGGCACTTACTTCTCGATGGATATTTACGTCACCGAGTATATTTTAAGTGAAGGCGAAAAAGCCGGTATCTTAGAAGAAAGTCTCGCCAAAGAGCGTATTGTGGGCAAGCGTCAGCGTGAGAACTTTCAGAAAGCGGTGAAGGCCGGAGTGAAAATGGTGTTTGGTTCGGATGCCGGGGTTTACCCGCACGGTGACAATGGTAAGCAGTTTGCCCGCATGGTGCGCTTTGGTATGACGCCAATGCAGGCTATTCAGGCGGCCACCATTCATCCGGCAACGCTGCTTAAACAACAAGAAACGTTAGGCAGTATCAGTGCCGGTAAAAAAGCCGATATTGTGGGCGTAAAAGGTAACCCGCTGGATGATATTTCGCTGCTCGAAAACGTTGGCCTGGTGGTTAAAGATGGCCATATTGTAAAATCCGTAGCAATGTAACCTGTTAATTTTAAATTGATTTTCAAAAATCCCGCTTAAAAAAGCGGGATTTTTTTATGCATTCTATTGAAAAAGAACCCGCTGCACATATCTCTTTTACTGTCGGGGCTTAATGATAAGGCCGACAAAGCCATCGCCGCTAAGCGGGATGGTGTTAAACCTAACTTTACATATTGCTTAATTGCGAGGATATGACTATGCGTACTATCGATCTATCTCCACTTTACCGTTCTTTTATTGGTTTTGACCGTCTGGCATCCATGATTGATGCAGCTTCTCAAAACGGCAATCAAACCACTTATCCGCCTTACAACATTGAGTTACTGGGCGAAGACAAATACCGAATCAGCATGGCCGTAGCCGGCTTCAGCAAAGACGATGTGACCATCGAAGTGCTGGAAAACGCGCTGACTGTGGCCGGTAAAAAAGAGGCCGAGGAAAGCCAGGATGAGGAACAAAAACGTCAGTTCCTGCACAAGGGCATTTCTGAGCGCAACTTTGAACGTAAGTTCCACTTAGGCGACCACGTAAAAGTAACCGGCGCTAGCCTGGAACACGGGCTACTTAATATCGACCTGGAACGCGAAATCCCGGAAGAGAAAAAGCCCCGCCAAATTGAAATTGGCAGTGCATTACTGGAAAACAAACAGTAACCACTAAGACATTATCTCCCTGCTAAGCGGCGCTAACTGCGCCGCTTTTTTATAGCTTGCTCTCTGGTAGATCATATCTGAGCGAAATATCGGCTGAAGACAAGGTTTGGACATGCAATGCCCTTGTCTTTTATATCA
>JAYZXK010000090.1:0-3133 GCA_036141415.1 Pseudomonadota bacterium | reverse complement strand
ACTGAATTCAGCCTGGGCAAATTGTAGCGTCTGGTTAAAGCGCAGACGCTACGTTATGCAGGAACAGCGCTATCAGTTTACTTCTTCGTAAGGCATGCCCACATACTGGCGGGCAATCACTTTCTGGCCTTCTTCGTGGGTCAGGTAAAAATCAAGTTCAGACCGCATAAAGCGGTCGAAGGTGGCTTTATCCATACCGTTCACTTCGCCCTGATCAAAGTCGTGCAACATATTGCTCATCCACCAGGAAAAACGCTCGCCATGCCATACCCGGCGTAGCGCAATTTCAGAATAGCGCTGTGGAGCGGTTAAATCGCCATGGGCGTAGCGCTTTTGCAGCAGCTTATACAGGGTGGAAACATCTGAGGCTGCCAGGTTTAACCCTTTGGCGCCTGTGGGCGGCACGATATGGGCGGCATCACCAACCAGAAACAGGTTGCCCCATTGCATGGGCTCACACACAAAACTGCGCAGCGGTGCAATCGACTTTTCAATACTTGGCCCGGTGATCAGGTTGTTGGCGCTGTCTTCAGGCAGGCGCTTTTTGAGTTCATCCCAGAATGCTTCATCTGACCAGTTTTCCACTTTATCGGTGAGTGGTACCTGCAGATAATAGCGGGAGCGGGTGGAGGAGCGCATGCTCGCCAGTGCAAAGCCGCGCTCGGTTTTACAATAAATCAGCTCCTCACTCACCGGCGGTACATCAGCCAGTAAACCCAGCCAGCCGAAGGGGTAAACCCGCTCGTGCTCAGTGCGCTTTTCTGCAGGAATGGTCTGCCGTGAAATTCCATGAAAGCCGTCACAGCCGGCAATGTAGTCACAATCGATAGTGATGGTTTCACCGTCTTTAAACAGCGTGACCTGCGGCGAGTCGCTATCCACATTGTGCAGCTGGACATCCTGACTCTCATAAAAACTGGTGAGGCCAGCAGCATCACGAGCCGCCATCAGATCACGGGTTATTTCGGTCTGGCCGTAGCACATTACCGTACTGCCCTCGGTGAGCTTGTTAAGGTCAATGCGATAACGCTTGCCGTAATAAGCGATGTCAAAGCCATCGTGCACATGGCCTTCTTCATCCATGCGCTGATTCACGCCGGCTTCCCTAACCAGGTCGACAAAGCCCTGCTCAAGAATACCGGCGCGAATACGGCCGAGTATGTAATCCGGACTAACCCGCTCGACAATAATGTTGTCGATACCCGCTTTATTCAGCAGTTGCCCCAGTAATAATCCTGATGGTCCAGAGCCGATAATAGCGACCTGCGTTTTTGTCTTCATAGCAATGACTCCCGGTGAACAAATCAATTCTGATGATTGAATAATGGAAGACACTGGCCACAATTATTATTCACTTATCCTTTAAAGTGTTGTACTTTTTAATCACATGTTAATTTTTTGTCACTGCCCGTGGCCGTTATAAGCCCGCCAGGAGAACCGTTTTGACGACAACGCAAAAGCAGATCCCGTTTTATGATCTCTACGGCGAATCCTTTATGCGCATGCAGCCGGACTTTGTGCATCTGGAGGATATTCAGTCGCGCAGTGCCGACTTAGGTTGGGAAATTAAACCCCACCGGCACGCTAATCTGGCTCAGATCATCTGTGCCTTCGACAGCCAGTGGCAGGTGCAACTCGATGACGAGGTGCATAACCTGTCTGGCAACTGGGTGGTTACCTTACCGCCCGGGGTAGTGCATGGTTTTCACTTTGCGCCTAACACCAAAGGCTTTGTGTTATCCATTAATGCCGATGTGATTGCCAATATGGAAATGGGCGAGGATATCAGTGCCTTTAACCAACTGGTGTGGTTACCGCAAACCATTGAGTTTCGTAGCGCCCGCCAGGCGGAGCGCTATTTTAGCTATCTGATGATGCTGGCCGATGAAATGCACATCAGCGATCCCGGCGCCTCTACCACTATCCGGTTGCTGTTAAAGCTGCTGTTTATCACTATTGCCCGGCAACGCCAGCTCGACGCGGTTCAGAGCGGCCCTTCTGGTAGGGAAAACCGTATTCTGCTGGGCTTTCGGGAACTTATCGACAAGCATTACCAGGATCATATAACCATTGATGAGTATGCCGAAAAGCTGTTTGTGTCGGTATCTACCTTAAGCCGTATTTGTCGTCAGCAGCTTTCGCAAACACCTAAACGACTGGTGCATCAGCGACTGATCAGTGAAGCCCGGCGCCGGTTAATCTATACCCAGCAAACGCTCGATGAGATAGCGCTGACGCTGGGATTTAAAGACACCGGTTATTTCTGTCGCTTCTTCAAACAAATGGAAGGCACTACCGCCGGTGAGTTTCGTCAGCAGAAACGTAAATGATGGCAGGGCTAACTACTTAATAATGCTTTTTTATGTCTGGGTATGGCATTTAACAATCTGTAATAAATAGGTTTTATATAATATTTCTGTTTTTATTTACTACTGGGTTAAATTTTCGATATAGGAAAAACTAATGGCGTTTAGCAGTTTTCTAAACTGCAAGCGCACAACAGGTGGCGCATACTGTAGCGTAAATACTGAACGGGCCTGCGCTTTAGTATCGCTAACGATATTGTATATTTTCATCTTATTATTGTACTTTTTCGTCATGATTGTTTTTACGAAGCGCTGAAAGCCCGGCAAATCAACAGGTTGTTACCCAACAGGCATAAACGGGCAACCAATACTCAGGAGCGGGTCATGAGCCAATTTGTTGTAGATGCTGACTGGTTGCACTGGCATCAGTCACCATCGGTACCAGACTTTAAGGTACCGGAAGGCGCGGTGGATGCGCACTGTCATGTGTTTGGCCCCGGTGATCAGTTTCCCTTTGCGCCGCAGCGTAAGTACACCCCTTGCGATGCGTCTAAGGATCAGTTGTGGGCATTGCGTGATCATCTTGGTTTCAGTCGTAACGTGATTGTTCAGGCAACCTGCCATGGTGCTGACAACCGGGCGCTGGTGGATGCATTGAATCACTCTAATGGTTTGGCTCGCGGGGTGGCTACGGTTACCGAGTCTATTACCGATGAAGAGCTGCAAAGTTTGCATGAAGCGGGCGTACGCGGAGTTCGCTTTAACTTTGTTAAGCGTCTGGTGGATGCATTGCCGTTTGACGCGCTGAAAGTGATTGCCGATAAAAT
>JAYZXK010000089.1:0-8719 GCA_036141415.1 Pseudomonadota bacterium | reverse complement strand
GAACATAGCTATTTTAATGATGCAAAAAAATGAGTCTGAACTGTTGGATAAATGGCTTAGATATCATGGATATTTGGTTGGCTTTGAAAACCTTTATGTGTACGACAACGGAAGTGAGTCTCAAGAAATTATTAGCCTGCTTGAAAAGTATCAGCAATTTGGCGTAAACGTAGATTTTGAGCATAATCAGAGAGCTGATTTTGAAGGGAAGGGCGATTTATTCTGCGAAAGGATACAGTCTCTGGAGCAAAGTCGGCCAGAAATTGATTTCTATATTCCGTTAGATTGTGATGAGTTTCTTGGCTTCCTTGATGATGAGGGGAATGTTTCCTGCGATCCAACCGGCCTCCGCTCAATTCTCGCGCTCTATAAGGAACGTAAAGAGCTACTGCTTATAGATAGCCAGTACTATAACAATGCAGTTAGCGACGTGTATTTTAATAAACAACCGTACCGCAAATGCTTTTTCTACAAAAATACGATAAAAAGCCTGGATGTTGGCTTTCATTGGGGCAAGGTAAAAACGTCGGAGCAGGAACTGACAACACGGTTAGTTCATTTCCACTTCCATAATAAGCCATTCACGATTGGTAAAGCCCATGCGAAAGAAAAGTTGCAGGGGCGAGTGAAAGACTTTGAGCCACAAACCATAGCAGCTTATCGTGGCGCTGGATTACACCTTGTTCGGTTTTTTACGCAGAATGAGAGTAGTTATGTCGCGAACCAGCTAAAGCAATCGAGTACCTATTCTTCCGGACTAAAACTAAAATTTGAAGAAATTGGCATTCATTGGCCTTACTTTGATGAAATGAATCAATCCCGAAAAAATATGGGATTGAATGAGCAAACAGATGGCTTTGAAAACGTCGCACGTTATTTTAATGGAAGTATCGACTTTATTGGCTTTGATTCGAACACCCTGGAACTAACCATTAAAGGTTGGGCGGTATTCCAACAAAGTGTGCCTGTCGACAGAGTCTACTTTAGGTTCGCATCTGGCAAAGAGGCAGAGATTGTGATTCGGCATCGCAAGAATCGTGATGACGTTGCTAAATTACTCAATATGAATCAAAGTGCTGTGGGTTTTGAAGAGAAAGTTAAAATTGATAAGTCTGTTGTTCTGGAAACCGAATTTTCTATTGTTGCCAAATCAGACTATCAGTGTCGGCTGTATCCCTTGGACGTCAATCGAAAATACCGAAGTTTATTTGTAAGCGAAAATGACCAATAAACAGATTATTGTCCATGTTGGACCTCCTAAAACGGGTACTTCAGTCATTCAGTATTGGCTTCAATCAAATCGAAAATGGCTAGAAAGTCAGGATATTTATTACCCGGTACATGACCTTGATAGTAATAGCGTTAGTTCTGGTCATCGAAGCTTGTTTCTGGAAAAGCCAGAGGGCAGCCCCAGAGCAACCTTTAACCATGAGAAATTCTCAGAGTTATTAGCGCATTTCAATGATAAAAAATGTGGCAAGTTATTACTAAGTTCGGAGTTTTTCTTTTATCAGTTGCCAGAGTTCCTGAAATACGCCAAGCACTATCAAATTCGCTTTATTGCTTACGTGCGAGCAGACTTTGAACTCGTTGAATCCTTATATAACCAATCAGTAAAGCGAAACTTTCAAACCGGCAAGCTTGCCCACCGGAGCATGTTACCGAAAAGTTACCTGGATGACTTAATTACCTATGTAAGCCAGTATTCGCCAGATTATTTTGAATTGCGTGCCTTTGGCGATTCAGAGGTGTTCGGAGGGAATATTGTGACTGATTTTGTTCAGGCCCTTCGTATTAGCAATGATATTTGTGAAAGCTACCTGGATACAAAAATTAACTCTTCATACAGTTTTGAGTGTTTGGAGTTTAAGCGGTGGATTAATCGTTTTAAACTAACTCAACTTGATGCGACATTGGATCAGTACTTACAAAGTTATCAGGGACGAATAAACAATTATTCTTTGCTTCCTGCAGATATTTATAAAGGTTATCAGACACAAAGCCGGGAAAAGATAAATGCGCTTCAGCGAGTAGCCCCAATTAGTAATTATGAAAAGCTTGTTGCGTATGTACAGGCAAAACCAAGGGGCAAGTATATACATCAGGATTTGTATCCGCAGCATTTAGAAGAGGTTGCAAGCTTTCTGTTGCAACGTGACTTCAACACCTTTGAAGCACTGCTCAATCAGGTTGGTTTGCACGCAAAAGATGAAATTGATATAGAGCGGCTGAAAGTGCTTGAGAGAATCTTCGAAACTAGCTCTGCAGGTGATGCGCGCCCACATTGGTTAAGTAAAATTTGGGGGCTGTTTAAAAATTAATTCTGTAAAAGATATCGGCTACTATTTAGCGAGGTTAAATGATTAAGTGGTAGCGAATTGTCATAACGGCTTAAGACGGAATATCGCAGTAAGCAAAGGTGTGGCATACACTCATTTTATAAAAAGGATGGCAAGCCCTGATATCTTAAAACTTATGGGGCGATCTGATTTAAGATTGAGTAAGAACTCGGATAGTATTAAAAAACAAATATAGAATATAGGAATTAGAGTAATGGCTGATGATAACGTAGTCTCGGGGTTTGTTGATCATCTGGAAGGAGGATGCATCACAGGTTGGGCAGCAGTAATTGGAACCGACACGCCAATCGAGATTGCAGCATACAATGAAAATGGAGAGCTTCTTGGTACTGCGACAGCCAATTTATTCAGAGAAGACCTTAAACAGAATAATATCAATCAGGGTGAGCATGGTTTTAAGCTCAAACTGAATCACGACCTGCTGCTGACAACGACTTCAATTACGTTACGTGACGCCAAAACCGAAGCGCCTCTGAATTTCGCCGATATCGAAGTTTTCCAGCCTGATACCCGAGTCCATGTGGCTATTGTATCTCTGCTGAATAATCGGCTTGATTTTGTAGCGACAAGCAATGTTGATGAATGGAAAAAGACCCTGGTCTTTACTATAAACGGCGAGACAATCGGCATAGTGCCCGCTGAAAGTGCCGAAAAAGGTTTTCATGGCCATTTGTGGATGCCAGCTAAATTCTTAGACAATCAGCGCCACATAGTCGAATGTCATAGCCCTGGTGAGCCCTTCCTCCTGGGCGTTGGCGATGTTAAGGGCGACCCTGTATTAACGCCGTTAACATTATTAACTCACAGCTATAAAGAGCCTGGTATTATTAGTAAACCAGTATCTGCTGACAAACGTTATGAGGCTCTGGCGCTGCAGTTAGCAAATATCAGCGAAGCTAAAATTTCGTTGGAAGACTTATCTGTAGTTCATTCAGTTTTGGTTGAAGGGTTTGAAAAGCGTAAATCTTTCCCCCCTTTTACACTGCCAAAAGAAAGCAAACCTTTAGTTTCAGTAATTGTTCCAGCTTACAATAAATTTGCAATGACTTACCACTGCATTGCTTCAATTGCACTGGCCTATAACACTACAAGTTATGAGGTCATACTGGCTGACGATTGTTCACAGGATGAAACCGGAGAAGCAGAAAAAATCATCGGTAATCTGATTGTTTCGCGGAATAAAGAAAATTTACGTTTTTTACGCAGCTGTAATGCTGCAACTGAAAAAGCGAAAGGCAAATATATTGTCTTTTTAAACAATGATACCGAAGTGTCCAGTTACTGGTTAGATGAACTAGTGGCCCAGCATGAAAAAGATGAGTCAGTAGGGCTTACCGGATCAAAGCTACTAAATTCCGACGGCACGCTGCAGGAAGCCGGCGGTATTATCTGGGGCAATGGTGAGCCTTGGAATGCTGGACGCAATCAGTCTCCCTACACACCAGAGTGGAATTATGTGCGGGAAGTTGATTATGTCACCGGCGCAGCTATGTGTATTCGCAAAGACATTTGGGAAGAAGTAGGTAAATTCAGCGAAGAATTTGTGCCTTGCTATTATGAGGATGCCGATCTGGCGATGAAAGTGGCTGAGTGCGGCTACAAGGTGCTTTACGTCCCTCATTCAGAAGTGATTCACCTCGAAGGGCGTTCGCATGGAACTGACATTACCCAGGGGCTCAAAAAATATCAGAAGGTCAATGAGGCAACTTTCCGAAGAAAATGGTTCCATGTATTTAAGCATTATCCCAAGCCTGATCTGCACAAGCTGCTGATTGAAAAGGATCGAAAAGCTGAGCAAAGAATTCTGGTCATCGACTATGCCACACCGATGATGGGCGTTGATGCTGGCAGTTATGCCGCTGTTCAGGAAATAAAGCTAATGGTCTCTTTGGGTTTCAAAGTGACCTTTGTACCTGAAAATCTGGCCCCCATGGGAAAATATACCAAAGCGCTACAGAATATGGGCGTTGAGGTACTCCTTTCACCATTTTACTATTCTCTTCAACACATTCTGGATACCCGCCTAGATGAAATGGATGCTGTATATATCACGCGCTACGATGTGGCCCGAAAATATATTGAGGCTATAAAAGAGAAACATAAACCGATAGTGTTTAATAATGCCGATCTACATTTCTTACGTGAAATCAGAGCTGCAGTGGCGGCTAAAGATGAAGAGCTTATGGACGCTGCAGTGATCACCCGGGGATTAGAACTTGAGGTGTGCCGGGATGTCGATGCGGTGTTAACCTATAACACTACAGAACATGCCGTTATCGCCAGTCATAACATGCAACAAGATAACCTCCACGTCACTCCGTGGGTACTCGATACCAAGCCACCAGGTCCAGGCTTTAAAGAAAGGGCAGGAATTGCTTTCCTGGGGGGATATAACCATAAGCCAAACGTGGAAGCGGTGGAGTTTATGGTTAAGCAGGTGATGCCCAAACTACTCACCGTGAGACCGGATATCACATTTTATATTTACGGCAGTAAAATGCCGGAAGTGTTTGAAGAGTATGCCTCTGAAAACGTAGTTATTAAAGGGTTTGCTGAAACGCTTGATGGTGTGTATCACGATCACCGTATTTTTATTGCGCCGCTGATTTCGGGGGCGGGTATTAAAGGTAAGGTACTGGATGCAATGGCTTATTCCACGCCAACGGTTTTAACTGATGTGGCAGCTGAAGGCACAGGCCTCACCAATGGGTTAAATACGCTTATCGCCAATGATCCTCAGGAATGGGTAGAAGCAATCATTAAATTATATGATGATGGAAAATTATGGGGCCGTTTTGCTGAAAACAGCCGCTTACTGGCTGAGGAAAACTTTTCCTTTGAAAATGGATTGAAGCGCTTTAAAAAGATTTTTGAATCCGTAGGTATTTACTCATCGAAATAATGCTTTTAACCGAACCGGTCTTATTAAAGGAGGCAGTTGACGTTCAGCTGCCTCTTTTTTTATGGCCAGATTGTAACTCGGCAAAAGATGGGTGATCCGCGTACGCTTTACATTGAGCGCTGATCTTCTTAAGCAAAATATCGGCTTTTCCCGTGTTATTCATTTCTCGATGGATCAGCATGAGCCTTAGCATAGCGCCAGGTTCAACCACTTTTTCCTCTATCTCAGAAAGCGTTGCGGCAAACTCACGACGCTGTTTTTCATTCATCGTCCCTTCAAGTTTTAATAGACTCATTCGGGCATAAAGCTGTTCTGCTCTAACATTTACGTCGCCTGTTTGTCCTGATAGCTCTGCTTGTGTGATTGCATTTGAATAAGCTTGCTTAGCCTTACTTAATTGATTATTCGCCAGGTAAGCCTCACCCAGATTAATCCAGGTTTGATAAAGCCCCTCGCTGTTGCTCATCTCCTGGCGTTCCAGGCTCCGTAAATTATAGTCGATGGACTCCTGGTAGTGCTGATTGTAAAAACTAGTTGAAGCTAGCAAGTGATCAGACATAGGTGAAGGACCGAACTCTTCTTCCAACTGTTTGTATTTTGCATAGGCTTTATCAATATCGCCAGTACAGAAATAAAGTGAACCGATGTTGCCAAGCGTATTTAATGTTTTCTCCAAACTAAGACTTTGCTCGAACTTTTGAATTGCGGTGCTTGTGTCGCCACTAAAAAAACTGATCCGCGCCGAAATAAAAGGGACTTGCCAGTTATTAGGCTGGAGTGCTTCAGCTTCGCTGATGGTTTTCTTTGCCAACTCCAGGTAACTGCCATCCTGGGTTTGTAAAAATTGCTTTAAATAGCTCTCTGTTAACCCCAGCCGAGGCTGTACAAAGCTGGGTTGGCTGCCGATGGCATGTTCATAATGAGTAATAGCTTCACTAATACTATTCTGGCGGCGCATTAATTGCCCGAATGCAAAGTGCGTTTCCGCCGCATCAGGCGCAATTGACGCGGCTTTCTGGCACGCCGAATCTGCCCTTTCAAAATAAGTCGGGTCTGAGCTCAAATACACCTTTTGCGCATATAAATTGCAAAGGTGGGCGTTTGCAATATCGCTGTTTGGATATTCGTCTAATACCAGGTGAACCAGTTCGAGTGCCCTGCTTACGTTTATTTCGCTGAGCCCTTTGGCCAGGTTTTCCTTACTGGCAAGGTAGTTGATTAGGGCTTGTTTGTTGAAGTAAGTACTCGAATAGTTGTTAATCGCTACATATCGATTGAATTCCTCAAGGGTGGACTCGCTGATGAGCGCGATGTTTTCTGGTGCATCACTATAGGTGACATCTGCATAGCTGGTGAGTAAAGTTTTGGTGGTTTTTGTGTACACATAAATCACAACTCCTTTGAAAAGACCCCTCTCAATCACTTCGATATCAAGGGCATAGTCAACACCAAATTCCTCGGGGATATCTATAGGAGAGGTGGCTGTAGCCAATTGGGTCATCGCATGCGTAGCTACTTTATAGTTTGGTTGCAGGTCCTCTTCGAGTTTTATTAGCAGTGCTTCAAAAACAGGTTCAGCAGGCGGAATTATCATGACTTGCCTGCGGGACTCTTTAGTTAGCAGAGGGAGTGTCTCTGACTGCTCATCCTGACCAGGCCAAAATATTGCGATAAGGCCGACACCCAGCAGAACGGCCATCGCTATGTAGCGCTTAGCAAGCTTGTACAGATATTTGTTCTTTTCGGCTGGATTGAGTGCGGGGTTCTCATTTGTCTCCTGAGTTGGAGAAGCCAGTGCTGAGCCGCTCTCATTGTCAATCACTTTATTCTTAGCTGTAACGGCTTCTACTTCATTCTGGGTAAGGTAAAGGGTATGAGGTGCCACATCGAGAATCTGCGCTATTCTGGCAATAGTATTATGGGAAACGTTGTTTTGCCTGAATGTCCGGCTTACCAGATCTTTTGGTGGTGTAGCTAGTCCCTCCCGCTCAGCAATAAGCTGGGCCAGCTCGGCCTGGGATCGAATACCAGCATTCAACAGCGCTTTTTCTAATTTACTGCGGGATGCTTTTACGCCTCTTACCCGTTTCCCTTCACTCATTTCAACCTATCCTTGGTAATGTTATTTAAATCAGAAGGTTAAATATATATATCGCTCTTTAAGTACGCTTATCTCTCGATATGAAAACATAGCAAATTCTGTACTGTATTAAAAGTGAACAGTGTGTTTCAGGGCTGGTTGCAAGCAGTAAAAATACCCTTAGGAAAGCGCTGTTTAATATCTTATCTGGGTTGCAATCAGGCGTAGAGATTGTGCTTCGGTGGGATCACTTAACTCTATCCAGCAATTGTGAGGTTACACATGGAAAGCTGTCGTACTGTATTTTTGTTTTATTTTACTAAGGTCTTTGTTGGACTTTGTTGTCTGGCTTTTATAAGCCCGACGCTAGCCATGCAGGTGAGTGTTACCAAAACGAGTAACACCACTGCATCCGGCCAGTACATTTATCATCGGGTCATTGTTGCCAATGATGACTCCAGCACACGAACTAATGTAGTGCTATACGCTAACGTTTCTGCCGACAGTTATTTCAGCGGCGCTCTGCCTGGCATTTCTGGCGGATGCACCAACGCATGTGACTCAGGCGAAACTGCCCGATGGGAGCTTGGCTCCATAGCGCCGGGTACCTATAAAGTGATTGTTATACCCTTTTATACATCAGGCTCGTTAACAACAGGTAGTGAGGTGTCGCTAACGACTACTTTGGATTATGACGGACTTGCCAGCTCAATAGTGAATACGGCGACATCCACAATTACTAATGAGCCGATTGTAGCAATGCATCTTGGTGCTAATAAACAACTGGCAGCAGCGGGTGAGCAAGTTAACTTTGAGGTGACCTATGGAAATATTGGCACCTATGGCCTTGCATCTCCTTCTGTCGAAGTCATGGTGCCGGATGGAATGACCTATGTTAATGCTTCTGACGGAGGTACATTCAGTGGTGGAAAAATCACCTGGGATCTTAGTGCACTTAATACAGCCAGCGGTGGCAAACTTTTATTTTCTTTGCAGAACAATTCTGGGTCAAGCAATGCTGATATCGATGAAATCACAGCGAGTTTTATCAGTAACAGCGTTACCCTGGTCGAATCCGCGGAGTCGGTAGTGACTTACAATGATGCCGGTCTCACATTTACCAGTACCATTATCAATGAATACAATCAGCCCGGTAATTATGCCTACATGCGCTACGTGGTTGCCAATAACAGTGCCTTTACAGTAAACGACGTAAAGGTTTTTCAGCGCAACAGCGCAACACAATACTTTAGTATTCCACGACCAGGGATATCCGGCGGCTGCACCAATGCCTGTGATGCCAATGAATGGGCTCGTTGGGAATTAGGTGACATTGCAGCAGGCGATTCAAAGGTTATCGTGGTACCAGTATATACA
>JAYZXK010000088.1:0-9331 GCA_036141415.1 Pseudomonadota bacterium | reverse complement strand
GTTGCTGTTTGAAATGTCGCTGCCCTATGGCCTCGATTTAAATAATCAGATTGACGTCGACAAAGCCGCAACCCGAATTAGCGTGACACTGGATAACCTTGGCAGTAAAGAGCTCACGGCCTTTGAACAACGCGCCAAGGATTTTTTTAACAAACTGGCACCCGAGCTGAGGCTAACGGCGGCTAGCCCGGCCCTGATGTTTGCTCACATAGGTGAGACCAATATGCAAAGTATGCTCAAGGGGTCGATCACAGCACTGATAATCATCTCAGTGCTGCTTATCTTTGCCTTAAAATCCCTGAAACTGGGAGCGATCAGCCTGGTGCCCAATTTACTGCCAGCCGGTTTAGGGTTTGGCATCTGGGCTATGTTGTCGGGTGAAATTAATATGGCGCTGTCGGTGGTGCTCAGTATGACACTGGGGATCATTGTCGATGACACGGTGCATTTTTTATCGAAATACAAAAAAGCCCGGGAACAAGGTAAAAGTGCCGAAGAAGCCGTGCGATATGCGTACAAAACCATTGGTCAGGCGCTTATTGTAACCACCACAGTGCTGACCGTAGGCTTTGGTATTCTTAGCCTGTCCAGTTTTGCGCTGAATTCAGACATGGGCCTGCTGACCGCCATTATCCTGGTGGGGGCGCTGGTAATCGACTTGCTGTTTCTGCCAGCGTTTTTACTCTGGCTGGATACCGAGCGAACGGCTAAAACTCACTCGTAGATATCAATGTGCGGAGCATCAGGATCATGATGATGTTCCGGTGTTTCGCCATGACTGTCGTAGAGCAGTTCTTCCTCATCCTCCGGCGCTGGTGCAGCAGATTGTTCATCAGCTTGCTTTTGATGTTGCTGCCGGGATGAATCCTGCTCCTGGCGGGGTGCTTTTTCATGCACCTTATATTGTTCCTGCTCGCTGATCAGGCGTTCTTCATCATGGGTTTCTTTCTCATCTTCAGACAGGTGCTTAGCCCGGGCTTCTTTACTGACCCGCTTGACCTTTTCGTCGACTACCACCGGCACTTTGCCTTCCCGTGGCAAAACCGAAAACAATAGATCGTTACTCATAACAACCACCTCCCAACCTTTGCCTCAACTATACGCCTTTATGTATAATTATTCACCAGCTTAGGGTATTCATTCCAAACTGGCAGGTCTTATAACCATTAATTAGAGTATATTTACCCGCAAAAGTTGCAAAACACTTGCAATGGCAGCGCGTCTTGGCTATTGTTTGCGCGTCTAAATTAATGAATAAAATTTTATACATGATTAAACGCGCCGCCATTCATCACCACCATCATAAAGCATAACCTTTCAGGTTTGTGCTGGAAGGTTGTTGTTTTCCTTCCAGTGGCGCAGATACCAAATATCGACCCCCGGAAGGAAACTTCCGGGGGTTTTTCGTTAATGGCGCACCAAATTCAGGACTAATTAGAGGACCATCACCATGAGTGATAACAGCAGACTGCGAATTGCAATTCAAAAATCCGGTCGTTTAAGTGACGACAGCATAGCACTTCTTAAAGCTATAGGCATTAAACTTAACATTCGCGATCGCCTGCTGATTGCCCATTCTACCAATGAGAACATCGACCTGCTGCGTGTTCGCGATGATGACATTCCGGGCCTGGTTATGGACGGTGTTGTTGACATGGGCTTTATTGGTGAGAACGAGCTAGAAGAGAAAATGCTCGAGCGTCAGGCCGCCGGTAAACCAGCCGATTTCGAGGTACTGCGTCGTCTTGATTACGGCGGTTGCCGTTTATCTCTCGCGGTACCTACCGAGATGGACTACAACGGCGCCGCCTCGCTGGGCGGCAAAAAAGTAGCCACTACCTACCCTTATTTACTTGAACGTTATTTCAAAGAGCAAGGCATTAACGCCAAAGCGGTCATGCTGACAGGCTCCGTGGAAGTAGCTCCTCGCGCCGGAGTAGCCGACGCCATTTGTGATTTGGTATCAACTGGTGCCACCCTTGAAGCCAACGGCCTGCAGGAAGAGGAAGTGATCTTCCGCTCAAAAGCCGTGCTGATTCAACGTGCCGACGGCGAGCTGAGCGAAGAGAAACAGGCGCTGATCAACCGTCTGGTACCGCGCATTGATGGCGTTATTCAGGCCAAAGAAAGCAAATACATTATGCTACACGCGCCAAAAGCCTATCTTGAGCAGGTAAAAAGCCTACTCCCGGGCGCTGAGAACCCAACCGTGCTGCCACTGGCTGGCAGTGATGACACCGTAGCTATCCACGTGGTCAGCCCTGAGAACCTGTTCTGGGAAACCATGGAAAAGCTTAAAGCTCTGGGCTGCAGCTCCATTCTGGTTATGCCAATTGAAAAGATGATGGGTTAAAAGCGAGGCTAATCCGATGATTAACTGGTCTACTCTGACTTCTGCACAACAAGTTGATGCGCTGGCTCGTCCTGCAATGGCCGACAGCGCCAAACTCAAAGCAACCGTGACAGACATCCTTGCCGAGGTGCTTACGCGCGGTGATGAGGCGGTACTGGAATTTACCCGCCGTTTCGACTCGCCCGAGCTTACCAGCCTGAAACTCAGCATTGAAAAACGTGATGAGCTGGCTGCACGTGTGACGCCTGAAGTACAGGATGCAATTCAAACGGCGTTTGCCAATGTAAAACAATTCCATGAAGCTCAGTACCCGCAGGACATCCGCCTTACCACGACGCCAGGCGTAGTGTGTGAGCAACGTTTTACTGCGCTGGAAGCGGTAGGGTTATACATCCCGGGAGGCAGTGCGCCACTGCCCTCTACCGTTATGATGCTGGGTGTGCCTGCAATGGTAGCTGGCTGTGAGCGCAAGGTACTTTGTACCCCGCCTAATGCCGGGCAGGAAATTGCCCCTGAGATTGCTTTTGCCGCGAAATGCTGCGGTATTGGTGAGATTTATCTGTGTGGCGGCGCGCAGGCGATTGCCGCCATGGCCTTTGGTACCGACACCATCACCAAAGTCGATAAAATCTTCGGCCCCGGTAATAGCTTTGTTACCGAAGCCAAACAGCAGGTTAGTCAGCGCGCCGACGGTGCCGCTATTGATATGCCTGCCGGACCATCAGAAGTGTTGGTACTGGCTGATGAAAGCGCCGATGCCGACTTTGTTGCCTCTGATTTGCTTTCCCAGGCCGAACACGGCCCGGATTCCCAGGCTATTCTGGTCACTAACAGTGCTGAGCTGATTGAGGCAGTAGAAGCAGCGGTAGCCAAACAACTGGCACAGCTATCACGCAATAGCATTGCCAGCAAAGCCATGGAAAACGCCCGTTATATTCTGACCGACTCAGTGAACGAGGCCATTGCCGTGAGCAACCAGTACGCGCCTGAGCACTTAATCGTGCAATGTGATAATTCACGGGGCTTGCTGCCGCTAATTAAACATGCCGGCTCAATATTTTTAGGCCCGTGGTCACCAGAGAGTGCCGGCGATTACGCCTCTGGCACCAACCACGTATTGCCAACTTATGGTTACGCCAGAAATTACTCCAGCCTGGGACTGCTGGACTTTATGCGCCGCTACACGATTCAGGAACTCAGTGAAGACGGCATGCGCAATTTAGGCCCGGCCATTATGCAACTCGCTGATGCTGAAGGGCTCGATGCTCACCGCAATGCGGTTGGCTATCGGCTGGACAAATTGAACAAGCAAAACGATTAACTTACAGAGACCGCTATGACGAGCAAACTGGTTGATACTTTAATCAACGCCAATCTGGTGCCGCTAAAACCCTATGAATCAGCGCGCCGGTTATTTTCCGGTGGTCAGGACTGGCTTAATGCCAACGAGTCGCCTTTTGCCAATCCTTACGATATTGATTCGGGTAACTTTAACCGTTACCCCTCCTGTCAGCCCGACAGCGTGATCAACGGCTATGCCGACTATGCAGGTGTAGATAAATCACAACTGATTGTCACCCGCGGCGCCGATGAAGGCATTGAGCTGTTAATCCGCACTTTTTGTACCCCGGGCGAAGATGATATTCTGATTTGCCCGCCTACCTATGGCATGTATGCCATCAGCGCGGAAACCTGTGATGTGGGCATTAAACGCGTTCCCTTAAACGACGATTTCAGCCTGGATGTCGACGGGATTTGCGCGACAGAAAACGTAAATCTGGTGTTTATTTGTGCGCCGAATAATCCTACCGGTACGCAGGTAAGTCAGGCCGATTTAACCGCCGTGCTGGAGCACTTTGCCGATACCGCTTTGGTAGTGGTAGACGAAGCCTACATTGAGTTTGATATCGACAACACCTGGGCAACGCAGCTGGCAGCGTATCCTAACCTGGTAGTACTACGTACGCTTTCCAAAGCCTTTGCTCTGGCCGGTTTACGCTGTGGATTTACTATCGCCAGTGAAGCGATTATCCAGTCGCTGTTAAAAGTGATAGCGCCCTACCCAATTCCGGAGCCGGTGGCACAAATTGTGGCGCAGGCATTAACGCCTGAGAATATTGAGCGAATGCAGCAACAGGTAGCGTTTTTGAACGAACAACGCACCACGCTGCAGGCAGAGCTGGCCAAACGGCCCGGCGTAGCACTGGTTGGCGATGTGAAAGCCAACTATATTTTGTTCCGCCACAGCCACTGCGCGCAGATCATGCAATACCTGGTAAGTCAGGGCATGCTTATACGCGATCAGTCCAAACAACTTAACCTGCAAAACTGCCTGCGGGTAACTATTGGCAGCGCTGAACAGAATCAGCGTTTACTTTCCTTATTAGACGCTTATTTTGAGCAAGCGGGAGCATCACTGTGAGCCAGCAAGCTATTTTATTTATCGACCGTGACGGCACTCTGGTAGAAGAGCCACCTATCGACAAACAACTCGACAGCCTCGAAAAGCTGGTATTCGAACCTCAGGTGATCCCGGTTTTACTAAAACTCAAAGCCGCCGGCTTCAGACTGGTGATGGTCACCAATCAGGATGGTCTGGGTACAGACAGCTTTCCACAGGCCGATTTTGACCTGCCCCACAATGCCATGATGGCAGTGTTTGAAAGTCAGGGCGTGACCTTCGACGATGTGCTGATTTGCCCGCACTTTGATGAAGACAACTGTTCCTGCCGTAAGCCTAAACTTGGTCTGGTCAAAGACTATCTGCAACAGGGTAAGGTCGACTTTACCCGCTCATACGTGATTGGCGATCGCATGACTGATATGCAGTTGGCCGAAAACATGGGGATTAAAGGTATTCAGTACAGCCGTGACGGCATTAACTGGCCGGCTATCGAGAAGCAGTTGCTGGCCTCTTCCCGCATCGCTGAAGTCACCCGAACCACCTCTGAAACCGACATTCATGTACGGGTAGATTTAGACTCGGCAGCAAAGTCGACCATTGCCACCGGTATGGGCTTTTTCGACCACATGCTCGACCAAATTGCCACCCACGGTGGCTTCGAATTACAACTTAAAACTGACGGTGATCTGCACATCGACGATCACCACAGTGTAGAAGATACCGCATTGGCGTTAGGTGAAGCCCTTAAAAAAGCACTGGGTAACAAACGCGGCATTGGCCGCTTTGGTTTTGCCCTGCCGATGGATGAGTGTCGCGCCGAATGTATTATGGATATTTCCAATCGCCCTTACTTGAAATTTGATGCCAAATTCAGTCGTGATCAGGTTGGCGAAATGGCCACCGAGATGGTTGAGCACTTCTTTTACTCACTGGCCCAAAGCATGGGACTGTCGCTGCACTTATCCACCAGTGAAGGTAATGCTCACCATCAGGTAGAGAGCCTCTTTAAGGTATTTGGCCGGGCCTTACGTCAGGCAATTACCCGTTCGGGTGATGCCCTGCCAAGCAGTAAAGGAGCCCTGTAATGACCCAGCAAACCATTGTTATTGTTAACACCGGTTGCGCCAATATTTCCTCGGTTAAATTTGCCCTTGAGCGCCTGGGTGTTAGTGTAACGGTATCGGACGATCCGGCGGTTATTAAAGGTGCCGATAAGGTATTTTTACCGGGCGTCGGGGCAGCTGGCGCGGCCATGACCAGCATCACCGCCAAACAGCTTATTCCAACGCTACAAGGCTTAACTCAGCCGGTACTGGGCGTGTGCTTAGGCATGCAGCTGATGGTTGAGCAATCCGATGAAGCCACCACTGGCACCATCGACTGTTTAAAGCTGTTACCCGGCCATGTGAAACGCATGCAGGCTGGCGAGCTGCGCTTACCCCACATGGGCTGGAATACCATTAGCCCGGTCGGCGACTCGCCGCTGTTTAAAGGCTTAGGCGAAGGCACTTATTTTTATTTTGTGCACAGCTTTGCAGTGCCTGTTTATGAGCACACTCTGGCGAGCTGCGAGTATGGCCAGACATTTTCGGCCGCTATACGGCACAATAATTTCTTCGGGGTGCAATTCCACCCTGAGCGTTCAGGTGAAGCCGGCGCGCAACTGCTAACCAACTTTGTGAACCTATAATCATGATTATACCTGCTATCGATTTAATCGACGGCGCCGTGGTGCGACTGTACCAGGGCGACTATAACCAAAAAACCCAGTACACCCTTGACCCGGTTGAGGTGGTACACAGCTATGCTGATCAGGGTGCCGAGTGGTTGCACATTGTTGACCTTACCGGCGCTAAAGATACCGACAAACGTCAGCTGGAACTGATCCGCGCTATGGTGAACACCAAGCGCATGAAATTCCAGTCAGGTGGCGGTATTCGTGAAGAGCGCGAAGTGGCACAACTGCTTGAGTCTGGTGTTAGCCGCGTGGTCATTGGCTCACTGGCGGTAAAACAAACCGAGCTGGTAAAAAGCTGGGTAAAGCAATACGGACCGGAGCACATTGTACTGGCACTGGATATTAACATTGATGATAACGGCAATAAGTTTATTGCAACCCACGGCTGGCAGGAAAATTCCGGCGTATCACTGGAGCAAATCCTCGAAGCCTTTGCCGAAGTGGATGCTAAACACGTACTGTGCACCGACATAAGCCGTGACGGCACGCTACAGGGCTCTAACGTTGAACTGTATACCGAAGTGAGCAAACAGTTCCCTAACGTATCCTGGCAGGCCTCTGGCGGTATAGGCGGGCTCGATGATATTCGCGCGTTACGCCCGACCGGTGTGGGCGGTGTAATTTTAGGCCGGGCACTACTGGAAGGTAAATTCACCGTTGAGGAGGCTATCGCATGCTGGCAAAACGGATAATCCCCTGTCTGGACGTACGCGACGGTAAGGTGGTTAAAGGCGTACAATTTCGTAATCACGAAATCATTGGCGACATCGTACCGCTGGCTGAGCAATACGCCAAAGCAGGTGCCGACGAACTGGTGTTTTATGATATTACCGCCAGCTCCGATCAGCGCGTAGTGGATAAAAGCTGGGTGAGCCGCATCGCTCAGGTCATTGATATTCCTTTCTGCGTAGCGGGCGGGATCAAGTCAGTAGAAGACGCCGGGCGCATTCTTGAAATGGGCGCGGATAAAATTTCGATTAACTCCCCGGCCCTGACCAATCCTGAACTGATCAATGAACTGCACGATGTGTATGGTCAGCAGTGCGTGGTAATTGGTATCGACAGTTTTTATAACGAAGCCAACAACCAGTACGAAGTGTACAAATTTACCGGTGACGAAAGCCGCACTCAGCAAACTGCCTGGCAAACCCTGGACTGGATCAAAGAAGTACAGTCTCGTGGTGCCGGTGAGATAGTGCTTAACTGCATGAATCAGGATGGCGTGCGCAAAGGCTATGACCTTGCCCAGCTGGCAGCCGTGCGGGAAGTTTGTAACATCCCACTGATTGCCTCAGGTGGCGCTGGTGCCATAGAACACTTTACCGACGTATTTAAACAAGCCGACGTCGACGGCGCGCTGGCCGCTTCTGTGTTCCATAAAGCCATTATTAACATCGACGAATTAAAAGCGACTCTGGTAGCAGCCGGTGTCCCCATACGCCAGCGTTATACGGTTGGGGCATAAGGAAACAACTATGAAAATTACTCAAGACACCCAGGGCCAGTTAGCCTGGGCAAAAATGGATAACCTGCTACCCGCCATTGTGCAGGATGCGGTAACCGGTAAAGTATTGATGCAGGGTTACATGAACCCGGAAGCCCTCGAGGTTACCCTGAGCAGCGGCAAAGTCACCTTTTTCAGCCGCTCTAAGCAGCGCTTATGGCAAAAAGGCGAAACCTCCGGTAACACGCTGGATTTAGTCAGTGTCAGCAGTGATTGCGATGACGACTCTTTACTGGTGCTGGCCAACCCTAACGGCCCGACCTGTCACACCGGCGCCGAAAGCTGCTGGTTTGACGGCGACGTTGCCGATTACACCTTTGTTGGCGATTTAGAGCGGGTACTGGCAGCGCGTAAATCGGCCGATCCTGAGTCTAGCTACACCGCCAAACTGTATAGTAAAGGCGTAAAACGCATTGCGCAGAAAGTGGGTGAAGAAGGCGTTGAAACTGCACTGGCGGCCACCGTGATGGATAAAGAAGAGCTGCGTAATGAAGCGGCGGATTTACTGTACCATTTAACGGTATTGCTGCAGGCCTGCGATATGTCGGTATCAGATGCGGTCAACGTCCTCCGAGAACGCCACAAAGGCTAAGGACAACGACTGAGGTTGAGGCTGCCGCATGGTGGCCTTTTTTATGCCTTACCGATATCCCAATTCTCGGGCGGCAAGCTGTAAGCGTTTTACTATCTCCGGCTCCATATCACCATTTGCCGCCAGATAAGCCACTACAGACAATGCCGGAATGGATTGTACAACCTTAATATCCGCGGCTTGTAAACCAGCCAGTTCAGCGGTGGCATCAATCAGCTTTGGATCTTCAATAATGATATCAACAGTGCCCAGCTTTAACTGCTGCCATGAGCACAGGATATCGGCACATATCAGTAGATCCTGGCCTTCCCTGAGGCCTTTAGTAACCAGCCAGGACTCGGCAATGTCGCCCCGCTGAGCGGCTGCTGACAGGCCATTGAGGCTGAGCTGACCATCAAGCTGGATATCACTTCGTTTCGCGAGCGACAGAATGCTCAGATCAAACCTGGCAACCGGAGCAATCCAGTGAAACCGATCTTCGCGCTGTGGCGTTTTTGCAATGGAATAAATCAAGGCACGGCTGGAGCGCTCGACATTCAGCATCGCCCTGGCCCAGGGATATATCTTGAATTCAGCGGTAAGCCCGGCATGAGAAATGATGTTTCGGACCCGCTCCGTGGCAATACCACTAACCTGATCGCCTGCCTGATATTGATAAGGTGGTGATACTTCGGTAAACACGACCAATGAGGGCGTATTAGCCAATGCCCCTCCGGTACTGAGCACGAATAGACAAAAAC